>RFQF01000006.1 GCA_009925805.1 Flavobacteriia bacterium
CTATGTAGGCCCAATTGCCCCAATTCGAAGAAACATCGTAGTCGATTAGGCAATGCTCGAACCATGCCGCGCCATAGCGCCAGTCTTGTTTCAGCCCGTAAATCCAATAACTTGCGAGGATTTGACGCATTCGGTTGGAAACAAAACCGGTTTCCCTGAGCTCGTTCATTCCCGCATTGATCAACGGTTCTCGCGTTTTTCCTTCCGTCCATTCTTGGAAAATTTTGGGGTTATAATCGGTATAGGGTGCTTCCATGCCTAAACCCTTTAATAAGAAATATGCGCTGGAGAATTTTTTCATGCTGAATCTAAAAAAATCGCGCCATAGCAATTCGAATATCAGCCAATAGGTGGATTCGTTCGCAAGCACTTCTCGTTCAAAACGCGTTACTTCACGGTAAATACGTCTCGGGGAGATGCACCCTTGGCTTAAGGCTGCCGAAAACTTGGAAGAAAAATCAATTCCTGACAATTGGTCCCGCGTTTCCTTGTAGGTGGCGATGGACTGGGTTTGCCAGATGTAATGGTTTAATCGTTCTACCGCTTGACGCTCCCCGCCTGAGCAACCCGATGAATTTGTGGGTTTTGGCAACTCAATGCCCTCGGTTTTTTGATCCGGAACACGAACCGCCGTAGGGGCCTTGAAGGGTTCTCGCACGCGCGAATCTTTTTCTGCAGCTTTCCGAAATTTCGTGAAGAGCATCGGAATATCACGCACACTGAAAGGTAAATCGTCCGGGTGAAAGAGGGTGCTTGTGGAGTAGGTTTCAAAGTCTACTCCGATTGCAAGAAGGCCTTTCTTCAGTTCGCCCTGCCGCTGTTTTTCTTCACTGCCCACCTGCTTTTTGGTGTACACTTTTTGAATGGAATATGCGCGGCAAAGGCTTATGATTTCAGTGGTGACATCGCCGGATTTTACGATTAAATCGCCTCCCAAGGCTTGCAAATTTTCCTTCAATTGCGCCAAGGATTCCAAAATATAGTTTTTGCGATGGGGTCCCATTCTCGGAATATCCAAGAACCTTTTCTCATGCGCATCGAAAATATAAACGGGAAGAATTTCATCGTTTTCTTGCACCGCTTTACACAGGGTTTCGTTGTCGTCGATGCGCAAGTCTTCCGTAAACCAAACCAGTCCTCGTTTCATAATGTTTCTACATGTTGTTTTATGAATGCTGCTTTTTCGCGTATTTTTTGTTGCTGGGCTTCGCCCATTTTGTCCCACACTTTGTACATCATTCCGATCCGAGGGTTGCGTTCCAACAAGGGACGGTTACGGACATAAAAATCCCAATAAAGGGTGTTGAATGGGCAGGCCTTTTCTCCAAATTTGTCTTGGTAGTTATAGCTGCATCCTTCACAATAATTGCTCATTTTCTGCACGTAAGCCGCCGAGGAAACATAGGGTTTGGAGCCCACAATGCCTCCGTCTGCAAATTGGGACATGCCTCGGGTGTTGGTGATTTCGACCCATTCAAAGGCATCGATGTAGATGCCAAGGTACCAACGGTCTACGTGGTCGGGGTGCACCCCAAGCAAGAGCGCAAAATTCCCCGTCACCATTAAGCGTTGGATGTGGTGTGCATAGGCATGTTCCAGCGATTGCTTGATCGCGTGGCGCAAACAATTCATTTTGGTATTACCTGTCCAGAACCAAGAGGGTAAGGCCGCTTTATTTCCAAAATAATTGAGGGAGGCGAATTCGGGCATTTTTGCCCAATAGATTCCGCGCATGTATTCGCGCCAGCCTAAAATTTGACGAATAAACCCTTCGATTTGGTTCAAGGAATAACGCTCGGGATCTTCAACATAGGCTTGCTCCACGCGGCGGATTACTTCCAAAGGGTGAATTAATTTCACGTTCAACGCAAACGATAGGCGCGAATGGTACAGGTACCAGTGGTTCTCGGTCATCGCATCTTGGAGCGTTCCGAAAAGGGGAAGCGCTTTATCTACAAATTCCTCCAATAGTTCCATTGCTTCGGTGCGGGTCGTTGTCCAATGAAATTGCCTTGGGTTAATGTTTCCAATGGTTTCAATCTTAGCTTTGAGAATGTCCTCATATACTTCCGAACAATCCTCTCCTTTAAGTTCAGTCGTTAGAAATTGATGATGCTTAGGGACTTTTTTGCGGTTATCTTGATCAAAATTCCATTTTCCACCAATGGGTTGATTTGCTGAATCGACCAAAACTTGATGCTTCACGCGCATTTTACGATAAAACGTCTCCATCAAATACGTTTTCTTGCCTTCGAAAAGGGCTTTAAATTCTTCCTTTGAGGTCAAAAAATGCTGGGCGTCCACCGGAGTAATGTCAGGAAAAGCACGTTTAAAATAGGCTTCTAATCGATATTCGTCAGGCTGTTGGTAAGCTATTTCATGAGCTTGCCATTGCGCTTTCAACTCCTCAAGGTTTTTACAAAAATCGTGTTGATTTTGAGGATCATTGATTTTGATGTAATGGACGTGGTGGCCATGCGACGCTAAAACTGCGGCAAATTGGCGCATGGCGGAAAAGATGGCTACGACCTTTTGGATGTGGTGGGTCACATATTCGGATTCGCATTTGACCTCCATGAGCACATAGGCCACCGAAGGGTCAAGGGTGTTGAACCAGGTATGTTGAATATTGAGCTGATCGCCCAGAATGAGACGAATAATCTTGAAATGCTGAGGCATGAGCAACTAACAAAAAACGGTCAATTATGTTGCTACAGAAATGAACGAAAATTGTGCTGCTGACAAGGCTAAACAAGTGACTTTTCGTATAATTTTCGATTCCATTCCAAAATAAAGCATTTTTTTTTCGATTTCATTCTAAAATAAAACGAAAAATGACAATTTCTAATGTCGTTTCTTACGTAATATCTTATTTTCCCTTTTTACACCTTTCGCTGCAAAATTTCACCTCTTCCCATACCTTTTCCCACTTTTTCCGCCATACAAAAGGGCGCCCACATACAAGGCAAATTTTTTGCGGTAAATGAGCTTTTTTAACGTTTTTCATTGGTTGTTCGGTGGGGTGCCACATGCTTGGCTAATACCTGTTTTCCCAGGGCTCTTGCCACAGGTGTTTTTTTAATCCCGTACATGATGTCCGAGGCATGTTTTCTGGAAGACTCCATATCGACCACGGGAAAGGGATAATCTTCACCTATTCGACAAAGATAAAATACTTGGTCTATTTCGCTCATCTTCCAAGGTTCATGAATGAGGGATGCGGGAACATCCTTTAATTCCGGAATCCACTTTTTAATAAAAAGCCCTTCGGGATCATGTGCTTCCGAGTTCTTTATTGGATTATAAATTCTCAAGGTATTTACACCAGTTAATCCTGCTTGCATCTGAATTTGGGGATAATGAATTCCCGGCTCGTAATCCAAGAATTGTCGTGCTAAAAAATGAAGGTCGCGCCAATCTTGCCAAAGGTTGTACACAAAAAAGGAAACCACCATGGCGCGCATTCGAAAATTGAGGTAACCTGTAGCCACCACACAGCGCATGCAAGCATCCACCAGAGGAACGCCTGTTTTTCCCGTTTGCCATGCCTGAATTAAGGCAGGATTCCGCACTTTTCCTAAACTTTCAAAAGCTGGATTCACGGCAAAAAACTCCATTTGGCACTCCGATTCAAACTTTTGAATAAAGTGGCAATGCCAATGCAAACGAGAAACAAAATTCGCAAGGGCCCCGGCCTGGCCTCCGTTTTTTTTCTCCCACAAAGCGCGCTGATAAACTTGGCGGATCGACAAATTACCATAGGCAAAATATGGGGACAAGCGGCTACAAGATTTTCTAGCTTCTTCGGGTTTTGAAATATGGTGGCTATAATTTCGATGCCGTTTTTGGAAAAAACTATCGGCATACTTTGCCGCGTTCAGGATTCCTCCCGGTTGAAACGATTGATTCGGTTGGGTGATTTCAGGCGAAAGGGCGCTTTCGTTGGGAAAACCCCATGTTACATTTACGGTATTTAGCTGGGCTAAGTCCGGTTGTTCGAGGGGAGCGTGCATGTAAGCCTGCCAAGCCTTGTCCCAATTTTTCCGATTTTTCAAACCCCGTTGTACCCCATTGGATTGTGCTTCAAACCAAGATATACCCTTGGAATTGAAGAACTTACCTATGTGTAAGTCTCGGTCGAAGGAAATTCGGTTTCCCGTTTCTTGGTGTGAAAAAACGGTTTGCACCTGAAATTGGGTGGTTAATTCCTTAAACACTTCGGGGGCTGATCCGTACGCAATGGTCAAACTATGATCCGGCAGCACTGCTTTTAATTGTCTTAAGGATTCCAAAACAAAGCGCCAATGCCGCGGGTCGCTGTCTTCGGCTTGCAGAAGTTCCGGCTCAAAAATATAAAGAAGCACCACAGGAAGGCCCTGCTCTATGGCTTTTTTGAGTGGTACGTGGTCGCTGAGCCGTAAATCGCGTTTAAACCAAACGACATTGATGATCATACCATGAAAAACAACCGATTTTGCAAAGTGTTGAGTTTGGTTATTAGAGATTAACTAAATTTGGAGAATGTACTTAAGGGAAAAAATATTCATCTTTTGTTTTTTGTGGTTTTATTTCCAAGGAACTGCACAGGGAAAATTAGTACAATACAAATCAGAGTATTTTATCATTTTAGTCATTGATGGACCACGGTATACCGAAACCTATGGAGATACGGCTTGTACCTACATTCCTAATCTGTGTCATGTGCTTCGACCCGAAGGCACGTTTTTCTCCGATTTTCTCAACCAAGGACAAACGTATACCATACCGGGTCATACGGCGCTCACTACAGGGTGCTATCAACGTATTTCCAATGTAGGAACGAGTTTACCCAAGCGCCCTTCGCTATTCCAATACTATTTACAGCAGCGCTCAAAACCTTCATCGGATGCACAAATCATTGCAAGCAAAGGGAAATTGAGTGTTTTGTCCAATACCAAGGACAAAAAGTGGAAAGATCAATATCAACCGTATTCGTTTTGCGGTCCTAACGGGAACGGATTGGGCTATGGATCGGATGCCGCAACGATGGAAAAAATAAGAAGTGTTTTAGGCTCGGAAGCTCCGCCCCACCTCATGCTGATAAATTTATTAGGGGTCGATGTTGCGGGTCATTTGAACCAATGGAACAAGTATTTGGAGAATATACAGCTCACCGATCAATATGCTTTAGAAATTTGGAACTTGATTCAAAATAACCCTGCTACCAAGAATAAAACAACCTTGTTCATTACCAACGATCACGGTCGCCATTCGCACGGACACAAGTCGGGATTCATAAACCACGGCGATGGCTGCGAAGGGTGCCGGCATATTTCGTTGCTGGCGTTAGGGCCCGATATTCCCAAGAATCAAGTAATCCCTACAAAAGCCGAAATGATCGACATACCTTATACCATTGCACAAATGATGCACCTTGATTTTCCAACAGGCAAGGGAAGGTTTTTAAACGAGTTATTTGAGGTGAAACGCTAGAAGAATCCGTGAATCCCAAGTTAAACTTATTGCTTAAGATACTTATTATACAATTTTCGGTAAGGATTTTTTTTCAGATTGTAAGGCGTATTTCGGGTAGCTCTACGAATGACCTTATTCACCATCACTTGTTTTATTGAACCCAAAGTTCCGATTTTTGATGTGTTTAAGGTAAACAAGGGTGCATTGGAAAGTGAATCCGTTAGCGATGCCGTCAATATCACTTGGTTCGTAATCAGTGTTGTGCCGGTAGTTTCTTGAAAAAACAATGCGGTAAATTCTGAAACAGGTTCTAATATCTGCATATTAAATTCGAAAACCGCATCTACATTAAGCAGTTTACAAAGTTCTTTGGAAGAAACTCTGCCTTGATTAAAGTCATCGGAGAAGGCTAAATAAGCGGTAGCGCTCGGATCCAATACTTCTACAAAGCAACGTCCTTCATTGACTCTTCGGTTAAAAGAACGATTCAAATGCGCATGTAAATGGGTTTGTTTTTTTAGGGTAATTTCCTTGTAATGGTCGTCGGACATCCATATTTTTCGTTCAAGCGTTACACGAGGAGGCAGTACGGCAATGGCGTGGTGTTTTTGGGTAATCGGAATAATGCCATTGACATAATTCACCGAAACGCAGGAATTAAGCAGCA
Organism: Flavobacteriia bacterium; assembly: GCA_009925805.1. GTDB lineage: Bacteria > Bacteroidota > Bacteroidia > Flavobacteriales_D > Crocinitomicaceae > UBA952. The sequence continues at coordinate 6,122 of RFQF01000006.1, forward strand.
GTATTACGCTACAAAGTACCATAACTTTCATACAGCAAATTTAGTTAAACGGATGATTTTCTGACCATTTACCTCATGAATTCAACATCTTTGTTCAAGTCAAAAGACCATTTATTCTTCTTTTTTGCAGACAATAAAGCCTTATATTTGTCCTATGAAACGGGTGATAGCCAGCTTCTTATTGGTGTTATTTTGTGCAAAGTTCTTGTACACCGTTTTTTGGTTGGTTTATTTTCAAATAAATCAGCGAGAAATCATCCGACTTTCCTGCGAGAACAAAAATCGGCCGGCGCTAAAATGCAACGGAAAATGTTACTTAGCGAAACAGTTGCGCAAGGCCAATTTTGATCTTGAAACCCGAAAAACAAAGCAGGAGAATCAAATAAACCTGCTCAAGCAGTTGAGTACGGAAGGATATTACCTTCCATCACCCGCTACCAAAGCCGCTGTCGTTACTGTCGTTAATCTAGATCAACATTCTACCATACCTTATTTTGCCCTTTGTTCCAAGGGTTTTCTCACTTCCTGTTTTCATCCTCCGACCGTTTAAGGAATTTCGTCTGTATTTCGAACCCTTAAATAATTGAATCATGAAATGGATTACCCTTTATGGAAGTGTCATTTTGACCTTCTCAAGTTGGTCTTGTGATATCTGCGGTGGTGTTCCGGGCAATGCCTCGATCGGGTTAATGGCCTCCACCCAATTTCACATGATCGGCCTAAAATCAACGATGTCTTGCTATCGAAGTTATCTTAGCGGCATCCTGCATTCGCGTGAATTTTTGCTTCAGCAGGAGCTGACCGGCCGTTGGCAACCCGCTCCGAAGTGGCAAATAATGGCCAGTATTCCTTATCAATTCAGCATCCAACAACGTGATCTCGGCCAGGATGCGGTGGCAGGATTTGGCGATCCCTCTTGGATGGTGAATCGGGTCCTTGTTCATCGAAAAGACAGTTTAAACATAACGCGTAGCTTTCTATCGATAGCACTGGGAGTAAAAGTTCCTCTCGGGAAAAGGGCTCCTGAAAAAAGCATGATTCGCAACCTTTATCCCGGAACTGGCGCTTGGAACCTAAACGCGGTTTTGCTTTACACTACGCGCCTCAAACGTCAGGTGAGCTGGCAGCAAGAAGGGTCAATTTCCTATAAATTCTCGGATTCTTATGGCTTTCGTTACGGGAACACGTATTCCTTGGCGAGTACCCTTGTATGGAACCGAAAAGCAGGATTAGGGAGACTCATTGTGGGAGCAGGTCTACGCTTAGATGACTTTGAAGCCAGTACCCTTCATTCCATGGGGATGTCAGGATTCAACAATCAGGGGGTGAGTTTATCCAGCCAATGCTCCCTGAATTACATGGGTTACCGTTGGTTGTGGGGAGTTAACCTTAAAAACCCTCTTGTTCAGAATTTTAACCAAGGAAGCATGAAACAAGGCTTGAGTGCTTCCTTAAGTATTTCTTATTTATTAATCTCGCAACATCAAAAAAAATGAAACATTTAGAAAAAGTAATTCTATCCGCTGCAATCATGGGAGTTCTTGTATTGAATTCGTGTAAAAAAGAAGTTACGCCAACTGCCACCCTTACGATCACAGAACCTGTAGCTGCGGATACTGTTCCACATGGCGATAGCGTTCATATGGAAGGAACCATTGTGGGTTCGGGAGAATTGCACGGGTAAACCCTCCAATTGACCAATCTCACCAGTGGTCAAGTGGTGTATTCTGGAAGTACGGAGAATCATCAAAACTCCTATGCTTTTCATGAACATTGGCCCAATAATGTAGCGTCCACCTCCAACATGAGGCTTACTTTGACCGTAAACCTTGACCACGACGGAAATACCACCTCGAAATCGGTGGACTTTGTTGCGGCACAATAGCTTAACCTATTAACAAAATGAATATGGACAATTTTCTAATTTGTTTGGATATTATTCTTGGCTTGATTGCCATAAAGTATGTTTATGATATTAGAGCTTGTTTAAATAAAATCAACGCTAATCCGGAGTTGAAAAATAAACTATTGAAAAAATTTAAATAGGCATAAAAAGATAATTCTGTAAATAGACATACTAATTCAATTAAAACAATGGAGCAGTGCTGCTTCATTGTTTTTTTTTTAATAATTGAATCCGCACCTTCTATTTTTAGTAAACAATCAAAAATCCAATCCGAATCCTAATCCAAAGACCATTATCTTATTACGCCTATTGATTACCTTTGTAAATAAATCATCATGTCAAAACCCGTTCGCGTACGCTTTGCCCCTTCTCCTACAGGACCTTTACATATGGGAGGTGTTCGCACCGCATTGTACAATTACCTTTTTGCTAAAAAGCATCAGGGAACTTTTATTTTACGCATTGAAGATACCGACCAAACGCGCTTCGTTCCAGGGGCTCAGGAGTACATTGTAGATGCCCTAAAGTGGTGTGGAATTTTGCCATCAGAAGGCCCTAACATTGGCGGTGATTTTGGGCCCTATGTGCAATCTGAACGCCAAGCTATGTACCAACCCTATGCGGAACAACTGGTTGCCGAAGATAAAGCCTACTATGCCTTCGATACGGCCGAGGATTTAGATCGCATGCGCGATCAAGCAAAGGAAATGGGAATGCCCAACTGGCAATACAACAGTGTTACACGAGCTACCATGAAAAACGCGCTTTCGTTGCCGCAGACGGAAGTAGCGCAGCGAATCGCCAACGGCGAACCGTATGTAATCCGAATGAAAATGCCTCGAAACGAAGAGGTACGGTTTCACGACCTCATTCGCGGCTGGGTGGTGGTAAATACCAACAACCTGGATGATAAAGTATTGTTCAAAAGCGACGGAATGCCCACGTACCACTTGGCGAATGTTGTGGATGATTACACCATGCAAATTTCTCACGTAATCCGAGGAGAAGAATGGTTGCCCTCTGCTCCGTTGCATGTATTACTTTATCAGGCGTTTGGGTGGGACGCTCCGGAATTTGCCCATTTACCCCTCTTGTTGAGACCTGACGGCAATGGAAAACTCTCCAAGCGCGACGGAGATCGTTTGGGTTTTCCCGTATTCCCCACGAATTGGACCACCGCTGAAGGCGAATTATACTCGGGTTATCGCGAAAAAGGGTACTTACCTGAGGCCTTCATTAATATGTTGGCTTTGCTGGGATGGAATCCTGGGACACCGCAAGAAATTTTTACCTTGGAGGAATTAGTAGAAGCCTTTTCTTTAGAAAGAGTTTCTAAATCAGGAGCAAAATTCGATCCCGAAAAAACGAAGTGGTTTCAACAAAGCTGGTTAAGAATGCAAGCTGATGCAGACATCGCCAAGGGATTGAAAGCAACAAATCCTACCCTAAACATTTCTGATTCCGCTTTGGAAACCTTGGTGGGATTGATGAAGGAACGCGCCACCTTTGCAGAAGATATTTTAACAGATGGGGCTTATTTCTTAGCTAATCCAAGTGCATTTGATACGGAAACGATTCGTAAAAAATGGAAAACAGAAACTACAGGTTATATGAATGAATGGCTGGATCGTTTATCGGGGATTTCGGAGTTTAACTCAGCGAACATCGAAGCTGCTTTCAAGGGATATTTGGAAGAGAAAGGATTGGGTATAGGTGCGGTTTTGCTCCCTTATCGCCTTTCCGTTACAGGTGTGGGGGCTGGACCTGGGATGTTCGAGATCAGTGCGTTTCTGGGAAAAGAGGAAGTTTTGCACCGCATGAAAACGAACCTTCCCACCATTGAAGCAATGCTGCATGAAGCATAAGATACATGTTCATGGAATTCGTTGCTATGCCTATCATGGATGTATGGAGGAGGAGGCACGCATTGGCGGACATTACACGGTAGATGTAACGATTGACACCGACTTTTCAAAAGCCGCATCCAGCGATGAATTGATTGACACCGTGGATTATTGTGCGGTTCAGCAAATTGTGGCCGAAGAAATGGCCATCCGTTCTAAATTAATTGAACACGTGGGACAACGCATTTTTACTCGAATTCAACGTGAATTAAGAGGTATCGACGCCCTTCGTGTGGAGATTCATAAATGGGCTCCACCAATCGACGGCGATACACAGCAAGTATCGGTTGTTTTAGAGGGGTAATTTCTTCAGCAGCTATTTCTTCTTAAATACCATGATCTTCATAGGGTCTTGCGGGGTACCTGGCCAATAATAATCTTGCGCGTTACGCACAACATGATCCGCAATATTCTCAAAACGATGACTCACCTTAAAAAAACGGTTGAGGATACGCCAAAAACGGACGTTAACTTTGTTTTTATAGTTGGTGAAACTTCTACATGGCGCCAAAGTGGGATGGTAAAAGCCCCAATAATGCGCTAACTCAAATCCTTGCGCATCAAAGATATTCTTCCATGCATCAAATGCCCGAAATTTCTGATAATCGCTCGACTGAGAAGGAATTTGTTCCGGAGCAAATTCTAAGGCCACTATCGCGCCACCTTCATGCAACCATCCATGCGCCTTGGATAATAACACCTCAAGTTCGCTGTCTTGCATGATATGTCCTAGTACCGTTATCGACAAAAACAAACTAAGTTGACCTTCCTTGCACCCAATTTCCTCGGGGAGACAGTAATGGATATTGTTCCTCCCGTTGCGTTGCGTTGCTTTTTCAAGCGCCGTTTGTGAAATATCACAAGCCATTACCGACTGAAATCGGTGGGATAACCGATTCGAAAAGTCGCCGACACCGCAACCAAAATCCAAAGCCAACTCCTGAGGCAACGAAATTTCGGATAAAACATGCTCTATTGCGTTGATTCTTGCGGCTTGGTCGTACGCATAAATCATAGGGTTGGACCACCCGGTATGACCAAACGTTTTTACACGTTCATCCCAAAACGAAGCCCTTTCCAAGAGGGTCTTATTGCTTCAAGATTTTACAAACGCTGCCTTCACATTGAAGCGTATAAACGCCTGCAGGCAGCGAAGAAAGATTCAACGTTTCATCCGAGGAAACCATCACCGTTTTACCCAACGCATCAACTAATCGTTTGTCGCCTTGCAAGTTAACGTTAATATGGTCACTGCACGGATTTGGCGACACCATCAAGAAATCGGTAGATTCGTTCATTCCTGCCAAAGGTCGAACATCAAAGGCAATCGTTCCAGGAGCTACCCCCGCAAAGAACTGACTGAGTTCTGTGTTGTTTTGGTCGAATATTCGCACCTTTCCATAGCTTAAAAAATCCGTTTCTGAACAATATAAATGCTGGCTTACCGGCTCTTGCGCTAAGTCGTAGTAGTTAGTTTGGTGACCTACCAAAGGACCTACGTTATTCATCAAACCAATATCGAACGCATTTAGATCGGATTGCATGGAGATTTGATAAATCAATTTATCGTCACGCAGGGCTGATGTACCGCAACCTGTCGCTGCCGCGAGATTCACCGTAGCATTTGATGAAAAATCGAGCGCGACTTTAGAAACGGAGGCGCCTGACCAATCTTTGTTATTTACTGTATAAAGATAGTTTCCGTATTTTACCAAATTGTCTGGATTCTTGGCATCTTGGCCTAAATCCAACTCGTTTCCATAAGTCAAATTGGATAATTCCAAGATACCCAAGATCCCTTTTTCATTCCCTAAGTCGTAACCGTTATTCACGGCTATGTACGCTTTGCTACCATCCAAAACGATGTTTTGTGTAGCCCATTTAGGCCCCTGTACCGTATCGATTGCGGTGATTAAGTTCAGGTTGTTGGCGTCGTACACGTGCAAGTACGAGCTGTAGGTGGTGAGGTATTCTCCACGGGTTGCGACTAATTTTCCTTGGTAAAAAGCCAAATTACGCACGCCAGGACAATTTACCTCATCGAGCAGTGCATGGGAATTTAAATCGTATTTCAAGATTTTGGAATCCGCTGCCACGTAGTACACGTTGCCTTCAATGATGAGGTCGGAAGCAAAGCGCATACCGCTGATGGAGCTAACTTGCTGGTAGCTTTGGGTCGCGGGGTTGTAGCTTCCCACGGTAACCGGCACGCCTTGTACACCTGTTTGGTAATCGAAGTACCCTTCGTTGAGTATGAGGACTTGGTGAAGGTAATTTTGGGAAAATAAGGTGAAAAACAATCCCGAGAATACGATAAAGAAAATCTGTTTCATAGCGCTTTATATTGGTTTAAAAAATACATTCATTCTACCACAAACCAAGGGAAACGCGCAGGTATAGAGCATACCCGTTGGCGAGTCCGACTTTAATCTGAAGTCTTTTCTCTGTGCTAAGGCAAGTCTTCTGGCTCGTACCAACACGTGTCACCTTCCCGTTTTCACAGTGGTTATCGACCGCTTACAGTACTTACAGCTGCAGATACAGCTCCGGAATTGCACCGGATTCCTTTTTAATTCCGCATAGGCGGAAACCAAAGCACGGTGTAAAATTAACGATAATAAGTAATTAGGAACGTACGGAGGCTTTAATTCCTTCCAATTTAGGTTCAAGAAAATGGAAAAGCCCAAACAGAGCCACACCGTAGACAAGATTTCCTAAAAGTGTTCCTCCGAAGAAAGGAATCCCCGCGGCGTAACAAGCCATAAGGCCAGAAAAAGTTGGGGGATATATCGGCGAACCTATCCAAACCCCGAAATTAGACACCAAGAAAAAGATGATTGCTGCTCCGAAGCTGGTGAAAATCAAACGTAACGGGGTGACTTTAGCAAGAGAAAAAATTCCGAGTAGTGCAATGAGTGCATACGAACCATATTGCCAATAAAATCCTTGATAAAACCAAACGAAATCAGGGGAATCATAGATTACGTTGTTGATGAATAAATCGCTCAACCAAGTAGCCATTAGCGGGATGAGAAACGCTTGCCATTTTCGGGTAAAATGCGCCGCACCGAATAACGAGATGGCCGCGAGCGGTGTAAAATTGTAAGGATGCGGAAGCAAACGGCTTACAACAGCAATCAAAATGAGCGCAAGGACCAGGCTAGTACGGAGGGTTAATGTTGGTTTCATAAAGCATCGGTTTAGTCAACTCAACCCTCAACCTCTACAAAAAGTTCAGTTGTTCCTGTTGACATGGTAAAATTAAGAAAAAACTTTTAGGAAACCCCGAGAAATGAACATCCATTTAAGCAGAAACCCTTAAAATTTAAGCGCTTTTTCTTTCTCTGGATCCTCTTTAAATTTCTCGTTATCAAAGCCGGTGCTAAACACTTTATCCCAAAAAGAGTTACTTACCCCAAAACCTAAGTGTTCGTTGTGGTAGTGGTGCATGAGATGATTTCTCCAAAGGGGTCGCATGAATGGAAAAGGAGGTTCCCATGCATGAATGGCATAGTGGGTTGAAGCATACAGTAAATAGCCAAAAATAAACCCGGGGAAAAATGCAAAAACCCAAGATCCTAAAAAGAGAAATTGCACCCCAAATAAGGTAGAGGATAATACTAAACTGGGAACCAACGGCATGAACAACCGTTGTTTATCACGTGGGTATTCATGGTGATTTCCGTGGATGATATAAACAAATTTTTTGAATTTGAAATTATCGCTTACCCAATGGAATAAAAAGCGATGCGCGAAATACTCAAATAAAGTCCAAAACAACATAGCTCCAAAAAAAACCAACACGATTTGCCAACCTAGGTATTTTTTTGAAGCTAACAATAACAAAAACCCCAATAATGGAAGATACACTCCCCAAATTACCAACGGATGCGTCTTGGTTAAAAACTCAAGAAAGCGACTATCAAAAAGCTTGGCTTGACCATTTTTCGGAGTTTTCATAGAAAATTATTTAGAAAAGAACTTAAAGTCATGTAAAAATAACGACTAGAAACAACATCATGTCGCATTTTTCAAAACCAAAATTACAATGAGTTGTGAAAATTGAGAGCGCCTCATTTTGGAAAAATTGTTAAACTGGGGAAAGTCCCACGGTTGAATAATAAGGATAGCATAAGAATTAAAATTCCCTAGGATTGATGACGACGTACGTTCTTTGGTTGAAACAACCGTAATGCTGTATTAATTACAACATGAACATCGCTTAAGACAGAGGCGCTACGTTGATATTCGAGGTTTATCCGAATTTTTTCGGGCATAATCTCTTCCAAATAGGTTCGCTCGGGGTCCGTACTTTGCGCCAACAACTTGTTCTCCTCAAAATACTTCAAAGAGGCCACATCGGTGATGCCGGGCTTATAGTCGAGTACTTTTCGTTGGGCTTCATTGTATTTATTGACGTATTCTGCCACCTCAGGGCGGGGACCTACTACGCTCATTTCTCCCATTAAAACATTTAAAAATTGCGGGAATTCGTCCAATTTGACCTTGCGAATCACATACCCGATGCGGGTTATTCTGGGGTCTCGCTCCCCTACCGTGAGCTTCCCTTCCAAATCGGCTTTTGGGCGCATAGAACGAAATTTCAACAGCTTAAAGGGTTTTCCATGCAAGCCTATCCGCTCCTGACGATAAAACACCCCTCCCCTGGATTCGAGAAGAATGCAAAGCGCCAGCAAGCATCCCAAAGGCAAAAAAAGCATCAACATACCGAGCGCCACGACCACATCGAATGTTCGCTTCATCCCATCACCCTGTGGTATGCAACTTTCACCGTTTGAATCACCATGTCTACTTGCTCCTTGGTTAAATTATAATAGATAGGCAGGGAAATTTCACGGGAATATTTGTCGTAAGCCACCGGATAATTGGCGATATCATACCCTAAGTTTTTATACGCCGTTAACAAGGCCAAGGGCTGAAAATGTACATTCACAGCCACTTCCTGTTCGAATATTTCCTGCATAATCGCATCCCGTTGGGACTCACTAACTCTTTTGATGTTCAATTGAAAGAGGTGACAACATGAAACCCGATGTGCCTCTTCCCGCACAGGAATTTCCGCCCAAGGTTCATTCCCTAATCCCTGCGCATATTGCTCAAAAATCTCCTTACGTCGTGCTAAGGTATCCGCGTACCGCGCCAATTCCACCAAGCCTATCGCCGCCTGCAAATCCGTCATGTTGCATTTGTATCCCGGTTCAAGGACATCGTAGCGCCATGCTCCTTTTTGCATTTTGGCGAGGGCATCTTTGGACTGCCCGTGCAGAATTTTTATACAAAAAAGCTTGTACAGCTCTTCATGATCAAAGGAATCCGGAAGATTAAAGCAAATTGCCCCTCCCTCGGCGGTCGTTAAGTTTTTCACTGCATGAAAGGAAAAGCAGGATATATCAGCCACGCTACCCATTTGACGTCCTTTGTAAGTAGCCCCAAAACTGTGCGCAGCATCGGCAGCGATTAACATTCTCCCCAAGGTTTTTTGCACCTCGTTGGCGGGTTGGAACAAGGGTTTTGCCTCCTCAACGAGTTGCTGTATCCCATCGTAATCGCAGGGTAAGCCCGCAATATCGACCGGCATGATCGCTTTGGTGTTTTTCGTTATCGCCTTTTTTATGGCTTCTAAGCTGATATTAAAATCGGATGGATGGATGTCTACCATCACCGGTGTAGCGCCCGTATGCAAGACTACATTGGCACTGGCGCAATAGGTATACACCGGAATAATCACCTCATCGCCGGGTCCGATACCCCACCAACGGAGTGCCACCTCCATACCCGTGGTCCATGCGCTGACGGCCACCGTGGTTTTGCATCCCACATATTCGGTGATTTTTTTTTCAAACAATTTTGTTTTTGGGCCGGTCGAAATCCAACCGCTTTTCAGGGTGTCAATGACTTCGTCGATGGTTTGTTGATCGATGCGAGGAGGGGAGAACGGTAACATATTACTTTATTTCTTGGGGGTAAAGTTCGAGAAAATTAATCAATCTAGCCACAGGTAAGTCCAGAGGCAAGTTGACAATACAGCTGCTCACGTTTAAAGCATTAGGGAAATGTTCTAGTACCAATCCCCAGGGTTCCAAGGAATCCAATACAGGATGCAGGGGCGACACAAACCAATCCCCCATGGGAATATGATGCTTTTCTGCCTTCAAGAGAAATTTTTTACGGTCATGAACCAGCAAAGGATACTTTAAAAAAGCATGGTGTTCGAAATATTCCTCAGGGACGCGTTGTTTATTATTTTGCTGCAACCAACGATGCACGCTACGTGCATGTTCCTTCCGCTTTTGCATAACTTCTTTTAGGTATTGCAGTGCTTGACGTCCTCTTTGGCATTGAACCTTGCTCATGGCCTTGAAATAATCAGGAGGCATATCGGTTCCCACCATTTCTTGGTTGCTGGACGAACCCACCACCCAACCTTTTTTACTGAGCCAACGATATCCTTTCAGCAAGTGCCAATAGGTTGGCCCTTTTAGCAGGTAAGTTTTTGCGAAAAGCAAAATACGCAGTAGGAAGCGCTCTTTCGCGCTTGGAGTGATTAATGCAGCATTAACGAGTTCTATCTCGGGCAGTAAATCCAGCTTATTGACCACCAACATACCCCCGATTCCCGTAGAAAAAGGTTTGTTCCACTGGCTGGAATAAAACGCGGCATCGCTGTGCAACCCATAGTAAACCTCCTGGTGGGATCCTCCAAAACCGTGCGTACAATCTTCGATGGTATATATTTGCTTAGCTTTAGCCATAGCCACAATGGCGGGCACTTCCACACTGAGTCCAAGCATGTTTTGTATTAAAATGGCCTTGGTGCTTGGCGTGATTGCCGCTTCAATTTGTGCTGCATGGCTGCAGAGCGTTGAAGGATTTATATCCACATACACCGGTTTCGCGCCAAGATATAAGATCGCATTCGGGACCACTACGCAGGTGAATGCCGGGAGTATCACCTCATCCCCGGGACCGATACGCATGGCCTTCAACACCGCATACAAGGCCACTCTTCCCTTCCAATAAAGAAACACACGGCTCGAATCGATGCCGAGAAAGGAGGCGATGGCGTCCTGATATTGTGCGGTGCTTTTCATGTTTTTCGTGAGGTAAACGGTAAGGAGAATAATCCTGCCAATGAGCCAATTCCGTAGGAAAAATGCAACAAAGTGAAAGCCACGACGATCCAAAAGAAGCGGTTTTTATCGTTTCTTGCCCCCAAGGAAACCGCAGCAATAGCAAGCCAATAAATGCCCAACATCCCCGCACTTCCCAATAACCACATTGGATTCCATAAACCTAGGGCCAACAATACGGGCATAAAGCAAGCACTCACAAAGAGTAAGGGAATAAAATGCCGAAGGCTGAGCGACGAAACAGTGCGTGTAATCCAAACCGTTTTCAAATTCCATCGACCGTTTCTATAATTATTCAAGGCCATCGCTTGGAAGGTTTCCCGGGCAAAATAGGTACACTTGGCTTCTGGAGTGAGCAATATCCTGCCCCCGTTTCGAAGTAGGCGTTTTGATAATTCCATATCATGGTTTCGTATTAGCCGTTCATCGTAAGCTCCTGAACTTTTTAGCACCTCCGTAAGATACAAACCAAAAGGGACGGTATCAACGGCCATAAGTTCCTTAACTCCAGTACGAAATTTAGCGTTCCCTACCCCCACCGGGTGCATTAATACGGTGCGGATGGATTCCGAAATAGGATTACTTCGCTTTACTTGGGTTTCCATCACTCCACCTGCGGCTAAGGCCTCGGGATGTTGCTGCAACACCTGCATCAGGGCATGAATATAACCCGTTTCAAAGGAAGCGTGGGCGCTGGATATCAAGGTAAATTTTCCCGCAGCGGCTGCCACCCCGATATTTAATGAGCGAGGGGTAATACGCGCTGGGTTGCTTAGTATTTTAACCTGAGACCAGGAACTTTTTAGCTGCTCAAGCTCCAGCAATGTTCCGTCGTTTGACCCCCCATCCACAACGATAATTTCCATGGACTCTGCGGGAAAGCCGTTGTTTAAAAGCGAATCCACACAACTTCGAATGTAGCGAACTTCATTGTAACAGGGAATAACTACCGAAACGTCAGGCTTCATGCTGTTGGAATTTTAACGCTTGGGTAAAGGCCAATAACAGGCATGACCACAACAACCAAAAAACAATACCTGACTGCCTTTCTAGAACGGACTCGAATAGACCATTGAATGCAAAGCAGCAAGAAACAAGTACGAGGAGATACGCCTTATTCCTCCAACCGTAGACCACAAGGGCCACCAATAGACCTATCATCCACAACATGCCTATCCAACCAGTTTCTACCGCGGTGTGTAAATATTGATTGTGGGGATTGAGGCCTTCTTTCGCCAAGTTCACTTGACCGTATTCATGCAGCTTGGCTTCCATTGCCACCGGAAGGTTGCCAACTCCTACGCCATTGGGGTGCTCGCGTAAGATTTCCGCGGAGGCGGTCCAAAGAATGAGCCGAACATCGTTTCCCCGTATTTCCCCGCGCGGCGTATGCGTGTAGGTGTAGGGATCTTTCCAGTAATTCCGAACAAAGCCCACGGAGTCGCTGAGGTTGCGTTGCAACGAAGGGACAGAAAGCACGAAAAGAACCAAGCAAAGTGTACCGATTCCACCGAAAAGCAACAGCACCTTCCACCCTTTTGTTTTTAACAAATGCATAGAAAACAGCACAGCACACAACAAGATGAGGAATAGGAGTCCTGATAAGCTTTCCAAATGCCAATGGGTGTAAATTAAACACCCCATACCCAAGGCGAACATAAGCCGCAAGTTCAAGGTACTCGGCTGTTGCAGGCGTGTAAACAGCAAATACACTCCTGCAGCACAATACATGGATAGGTACGTTGGGTGATGAAAAAGTCCCGAAAAATGGGAAGAATACCAAAAAGCCGCATCATGCTGGTTTTCTTGATAGGCGATGAGCGCATTTCCATAACAAATACCAAGAATCGCAAACAAAGCAAGAAGAAAGCCGTTTTCAATCCGCGTTATCCGCACCTTAAATCGAGGTATGAAGGCGAAGATCAGGGGGAATATTACAAAGGACAGTTTTTTTTCTAACCCAAAAAGTGCGTCCCCGGTATTCGATGTATTGAACGAGTATAGCAAGTAGCAAGGAAAAAACAACCACATGCCCCAGAAAATACCTGGTGGTCGAAACACTAATTCCTTTAAAAAAACGCCAAGGACCACTACTCCTAAAAACAGGATACAGAAGAGCCCAGTCAAATTGGGAAAAACCATCCACCCTGCCACCAGCAAAACCAAGGTCCATTCGTAAAGGAGTGGATACTTGGCTTTCATCGGTTCACCAAGGATTGGTATAAGTTCACTAATTTCTCTTCCTCGGCAGACCAATTGAACTTGGAGTTAACGAGGTGCCTACCTCGAGCTCCCATGGCGCGTGCCCGCTGCGGATCCTTCCGTAAGGTTTCTATGGCTTCGGCCAAAGCTTTGGGATTCTCTGGATCGATGCAGATCCCAAGCTCATGGTCTTGAATGAGGTTTTTCCATAGGGGAAAATGCGAACCAATCACCGGGATTCCCGAGGCCATATATTCAAAAATCTTATTGGGTTGCGCATGGATATGGTTGGGGAACGGCAAAAAAGGTACAATTCCCGCAAAGGCGCTTTGCTTGATTTCCTGCGCGGCTTTTCGGCTCACATGTCCATGGGCTACTACCTGCGACCATCCTGGAATGGCTTTCAATTCTTCGAGATAATCGGCGGGTATTTCTCCCGCTAAATGCAGCGATGTCTCAGTCAAACTCATGGCCTGAACAAGCTGTGAAATACCCCGAATACGACTTATTCCTCCAATATACGCCACATGAATTCGCTCCTTATCTCCTTCTTCATCAAAGGCGATTTCCGAGCGCAAAGGATAGTTGTTAATGTCTACCACACGAGGATGTATTTTTTCAAAACGCTCTCGAATGAAGGGGGTAGCTGTGACAATGGCGTCCAAACGTTTGACTATATAATTTTCGTACCATTCAAACGCTTTTGATACCCATTTTTTTAGGGGCAGATAGTTCTTTCCGAGTAATTGTCTTGGTAAATCCTCATGGGCATCGTATAGGACCGTTTTTCCTTTTCGCTTCAGCTTCAGCGCAATGCGCAGCAATTCAGGATCGTGCAAATGGTAAATATCTCCTTGCAATTCCAAGGCTTTGGCGTACACCTCGTTTACCGTGGTCCACATGCGATGAAGCCGGTTCCCGGAGCGCGCTGGAACCGAGTGAATCCAAACATTCGCCTCTTTCCGCGCTTCGACCCCCGCCAACACCAGATGCACTTCTGCGTTTGGAAAGCGTTGTGCCAAGGAACAGCATTCCTTTAGAAAAATCCGAACATCTCGGTCTGGATGGGCACTGCTAAGGTGTACCATTTTTAGAGGAGCCTTGGTCATGTCACAAAAGTACAAGAATCGCTATCATTCAACCGATTGAACAGAACGAGTTTTCCATAGAACCTGTTGAATAAAGGGCAATTTGTATCTTTACCCTGCCTGAACCCGCGAAAATAGCCCCTTTTATGAAGCCTGGATTGCTGCACAAGCTCTTATTGTTTCTTGCCTTCTTGGTGTTGTTGGATGCCATGGTTATTCCCGATATTTGGTTAAGCAGTAAACTTCCGAGCTTTCAATTCACCGATTTCATATGGCCCATTGGCTTGATATTAATCCTACCCAAACTCCAGTACCAAAAAACCTATGCTTGGGTCGTTTGGGTATGCTTGTTCGCAGTCTATATGAGTATTCCCATTGCGGTAAACGGTCGAATCCGAGAAATCAACGATTGGTTTGAACTGTACAAGGTCGTAAAATTGGCAGCCGTATTTTTACTTTTTTATCAGGTCGCTTTCGTCCAATTCGCGGCGTTCATTCGCATCAGCTTTATCGGCCTTGTTCTCATCAACGTGCTGCACTTTTATAACGTCATGCATATCAATGATACCCTGCAGGCGATCTATGGTACCAGCGACCATTGGGTGCTCTTCGGAAAGGATTCTTTGGGAAATCCGGCGGTTAAACGCATGCTGGGAACCCTTGGGAACCCCAACAGTAATGCGCTCTTGTTTTTATTTTTCGCGGTTTATTTTGTACCCACCCAACCGAGTAGGAAGGCCTATGGCTGGTTTTTCAGCGCGCTGTTGATGGTGTTCATGTGCCAATCCCGCACGTCGCTGTTGGGTTGCGGTGCAGTAATCGTAGGATTACTTTTTGTTCTTTGGAAAAACAAGGCCAAAAACGCTATGTGGCAAGTACCCATGTTGGGCATCGGAGTGTATGTTATCGGGTTGATGCTCGCTACCTCGTTTTTTAACTACAATGGCTACAGCGATAGCCTTTTGGATGGATCCGCCATGCATTCGTATTCGTTGCGAAGCAGGTGGGAAACCTGGGGCATTTTATGGGATATGATTCGCTTAAAACCTTGGTTCGGTTATGGCCCTTTTAAATCCTACTTTGTGGCAAACCACTTGTACTCTGAAAACGAATATATGCTCATGTTTTGGCGCTACGGGATCTTCGGACTCCTTTTTTATCTGGGAATTTTTCTAATTCCCTTGAAATCCTTTTGGAAGCAGATGATGGAACTTAAGCACCTTAGAATGGGCTTATTTACAATCATCATGCTCATCGCAGCACTCACCAACAACCCACTTACGGAACGATCGATTGCCCTACTTTTTGTATTTTTACTTGCCCAAGGAGTTCACGAACCTCACCCGAATGAAGAAGCTGCTCTTGATCGGAAGTAACGCCAGTAATGCCCATCTTAAGCACTTTTTGGCTTTGGTCAGGCCCTATTTCGAGGAAGTTTTGGTAGTGAGCGATGCTCCTGTAGACTTTGCTCCGAGCGCTTATGTCTCGTTTTCGTTAAAACATCCTTTAAAGATTTATAAATCCATACGACAACTCAGCCACATTATTCAAGCGTTCCAACCGACCGTAATCCACGTGCACCAAGCAAACAGCTACGCCTTTATAGCAGGCCAAGCCAACCATAAAAGCATACCTTTGGTGCTTACGGCTTGGGGAAGCGATGTACTGCTGCTTCCTAAAAAATCCATTTTCCATCGTTGGTTGGTAAAAAAAGGCCTGCAAAGTGCCCGTTTCATTACTGCCGACGCCATTACCATGAAAGAAGCTATTCACAATCTTGGTATTGACACCGAGGTAATCCTTGCCAACTTTGGCGTTTCGGTTGATTTGAGCAGCGAAATCCCAAAACAACGCACCTTGACCTTGTATTCCAATAGAATGCATGAACCCTTGTACCAAATAGGTGAGCTTATGGAAGGCCTAGCCGAAAGTTTAAGTTGCATGGAGGGGGAACTGATTATCGCAGGGCGAGGAAGTCTCACCGAAAGTCTCCAACAGCGGGTTCGAGCATTGGGGATGGAGCAACGTATTCGCTTTGTGGGTTTCGTTGATGCCCAGGAAAATCGAGCATTTTATCTTCAGAGCCGTTTTTTTGTGTCGATTCCTACGAGTGATGGTACGTCGATCTCGTTGTTGGAGGCCATGGCTTACGGGTGCATCCCCATCGTTTCAGACCTTCCTTCGAATCGGGAATGGATTTCGGATAATGTGAATGGCATCCTGGTTCAATCCCACGAAACTTTGGGAAGCGCTTTACAACGTGGGCTACAGTTGGACGGAAACGCCGTAATTAACTTCAACCGCGACTTGATTGCCAAGCATGGCACAAAAGAAGTAAATGCCCAAAAATTTATTGCGATTTATGAAGCCGTTTTGCGGTCGAAAATAACTGTGTAGCGATAATACAAGTACAGGGCAAAGAGCAACAAAAGGGCTTGCGCGTAAGAAATCCATTGCAAGCAAAGGATAAACACTTCCTTGGAGTTCCCGAACCACGAAGGTAAAATCCAAAAAGGAATCACTTGGAGTAAGGCACAAACCAAACCCACCAACAAAGCTTCCCGCTGACGATTAAGTAACAAGGGTAAGGCGGTAATCGGAGAAATCACAAAATTCACCATCAACCAAAACGCCATGGTTTCGGCGTAATGGCCTGAAACTCCCCAACGCGCTCCAAAAATGAAGGCAAAAATTTCTGTCCCAAACAAGAAAAGCAACGTAAAAGGAAGCGCCGAAATCAGCGTTAGGGTAAAGACGGTTTTCGTAAAAATCGGAAGCAGCGGTTTTTGCTGGTGCATGGCTTCTGAAGCGCGGTTGTAAAACAACTGACCGATGGAAATACCAATCAGCATCAGGGGGATACGCAGCATTTGATAAGCATGGCCGTATGCCCCATAAACCGAAGCGTCGAACGACGCCAAAATAAGGGTCGCCAGAAGCATGTCCCGTCCATTGTCAAGCAGCACATGGGGCAAATTTAGCAGTGGGAATTTTTTATAAACACGAAGTAAGGCCCGCGTTTTCTTGGGAGAATAAAAAGATTTTAATGTACGATGGCTGGAGCGATAATCCCAAATGAATTCCAAAGCCGATACCACAAAACCCAGCATGGTGGCGAAAATTAATCCGAAGGACTTCCAACTCAAGAAAAAGAACCCCCATTTCAGTGCATTCGAAACAAGGGAGTTGATGATTTTTTGACGCGAAATCAAGGTGTATGAACCCTTTCGTACCGCCCAACTTGTCCCTACATTGATGATGATCATGGCGGTAGATCCAAGAACTAAAAAACCAATAAACCAAGCATCAAACGGAATGGCGTCGCTAATCCAAGATAGCACAAGTAAGGTAAGGGCGGTAAACACCAACATCCAAAACGCCAAGAGATAAATAAAACGGTAAAGCAAGTAGGCATGATCTTCCCGTTTGGGCAAGGGTAAAGCAGCTTCATAACGCAATGTTGCTAAGGAGGCAATGAACGAAACCAAGCGCATATAATACAGCATTTCGCCCATCTCGGAGGGCGTATACAATCGAGTGAGGATGGGGGCAATTGCATAACCGATCGCTTGGGCGATTAAGGTTCCAGAAAACAATACCGTGAAAGA
Organism: Flavobacteriia bacterium; assembly: GCA_009925805.1. Lineage (GTDB taxonomy): Bacteria > Bacteroidota > Bacteroidia > Flavobacteriales_D > Crocinitomicaceae > UBA952. The sequence goes on from RFQF01000006.1 coordinate 23,981, forward strand.
CTTGAAGAGCTCGCTTTTTGCAAAGTCCTTTATTCGCTGAAGTAGCATTCTTGCAAAGATAGTATGATTATATTTGTCTGACTAAATTATACGATTATGAAACACATTGCTGTCATCGGAGCTGGAACCATGGGAAATGGTATCGCGCACGTTTTTGCCCAATTTGGGTATCAGGTTAACCTCATCGATGTGGCTCAACCGGCCTTAGAAAAGGCGCTGGCAACGATTGGTAAAAACCTCGATCGACAAGTGGCTAAAGGGGCGTTAACCGAAGAAGAAAAAACTACTACTTTAGCGAATTTATCCTTACACACGGATTTAAAAGCGGGAGTGCAAGGCGTGGATTTAGTGGTGGAAGCCGCCACAGAAAATGTGGAATTAAAACTTAACATTTTCCGCGATTTAGATGCCCACACCGACCCTTCCGTGATTCTAGCCACTAATACCTCCTCCATTTCCATTACGCAAATTGCGGCCGTTACCCAGCGTCCGGACAAAGTGATTGGCATGCACTTTATGAATCCAGTTCCCGTCATGAAATTGGTAGAAATTATTCGCGGTTATTCCACTTCGGACGAGGTAACCCAGCTCATCATGGAAACCTCGAAAAAATTAGGTAAAACCCCCGTTGAAGTCAACGATTACCCCGGATTTGTAGCGAACCGTATCCTCATGCCAATGATCAACGAAGCCATTTACACCCTGTATGAGGGCGTTGCCGGTGTGGAAGAAATTGATACCGTAATGAAACTGGGCATGGCCCACCCTATGGGACCCTTACAATTGGCCGATTTCATTGGGCTAGATGTATGCCTCGCTATTTTGCGGGTGTTGCACGATGGCTTCGGAAATCCGAAATATGCCCCCTGTCCTTTGTTGGTCAACATGGTGATGGCGGGTAAAAAAGGTGTTAAGTCTGGCGAAGGATTTTATACTTGGACCCACGGCACAAAAGACTTAATTGTTGCTCCGAACTTCAGCGCTTAAACTTTATGCTTACGTGGGGTGTAAACCTGCGTATATTCTTGGTAATTGAACGGAAAATCAAAAAGCTCGTTGGCGGGTAACTCCAGAGCAGCTGCAATTTTTATATAGGTAAGCAATTGCGGATTCGATTTACCATTTTCAATTACGGATAAATTGGAAGCTTCCATTCCCACTGCTTCAGCTAGGTCTTTCAAAGCCATGCCACGTTTCTTGCGAAACTTACGTATTTGTTGCCCTACTTCGAACAAAAATTCTTTATCGGATTTTGGAGTCATATTAATATAGAATTAAGGATTGCTAAAGATAACCACAAATTGCAAATAATCCAACTTAATTTAAGGTAATAATTTTTCCATAGCCTTGCGATCGACAGGAAAGCTAAGTGTTTCCAACAATAGTGGGGTTTTATTTGCCCAAAGCGCATGCTCAAAGTCGGAACGGTCCTGAGACCCTTGGGGAATTTTTGGGGTTAATTCCAGGGAATCCTCGTTGCTCAGTTCAACCAAATAGTAAAAAGCCACCAATTGTTCGGAAGGGTTAAACGAAGAGGCCTGGAAGAACTCGTTGAAATAAAAAAAAGTGGCTTTGGATATATTTACGCCCAACTCTTCCATCACTTCGCGGTGCAACGCGTCGAGTATTCCTTCCCCTGGTTCTACACCTCCCCCGGGAAATTTTGTAAACTCCACCCCGTTCCGCCGTTCTTTGGATAATAAGATTTGCTGGTGTTCATTGCTTATCAAGGCATAGACCCGAAGGTTGAATGGTCTGGCCAAAACTTATAAAAACTTGAAATTTTTTCCCGGATATATAGCTGCTTCACCCAGTTCCTCTTCAATGCGGAGCAATTGATTGTATTTAGCCATCCGATCGCTTCGGGAGGCTGAACCCGTTTTAATCTGACCGGTATTAAACGCTACGGCTAAATCGGCAATAGTGTGGTCTTCCGTTTCTCCTGAACGGTGGCTCATAACGGAGGTATAGGCATTCGTTGTTGCCATTTGAACTGCCTGAAGGGTTTCGCTCAACGAACCAATCTGATTGACCTTCACGAGGATGGAATTCGCAATGCCCTCTTGAATTCCACGGCTAAGACGATCCGTATTCGTTACGAACAAGTCGTCGCCCACCAATTGTGTGGTTTTGCCAAGTACCTCGGTAGCCAATTTCCAACCCGCCCAATCGTCTTCAGCTAAGCCGTCTTCAATGGAAATAATGGGGTATTTTTTTCGCCATGTTTCCAAATAGCTAACCATTTCCGATGAACTCAATGCGTCGCCGGTTGATTCCAACACATATTTACCTGTTGCTGCATCGTAAAACTCCGTGGCAGCGGCGTCTAAAGCGATATACAAATCTTCTCCCGGACGAAACCCTGCCTTCTCGATGGCTTCTACGACCACCTGAAGCGCTTCCTCGTTGGAATTTAAATTTGGAGCAAAACCACCCTCGTCCCCCACATTGGTCGACATGCCGCGCTTTTTCAAAACGGCCTTCAAGTGATGGAACACTTCTGTTCCCCAGCGCAATCCTTCGGAAAAGGACGAAGCGCCGAATGGCATGACCATAAATTCTTGAATATCAATACGGTTGTCCGCATGTGATCCTCCGTTGAGAATGTTCATCATGGGTACAGGAAGGGTAACTGCACCCACTCCTCCCACGTATCGATAGAGGCTCAGGTCGGCCTCAATGGCAGCCGCTTTGGCTACTGCCAAGGAAGTTCCAAGAATGGCATTAGCCCCTAATTTCGATTTATTCTTGGTGCCGTCGAGCGCTATTAGCATGCGGTCGATTGCTTTTTGTTCAAACACATCCTGTCCTTGTAACGCTTCATTAATGACGGTATTGACATGATTTATAGCTGTTAGCACCCCTTTTCCTAAAAAACGAGAGGCATCGTTATCTCGCAATTCCATGGCTTCATGCGCACCTGTGGAAGCTCCTGAAGGAACAGCGGCTCTCCCAAGAACTCCGGTTCCAGTAATGACATCCACTTCAACGGTTGGATTTCCGCGAGAATCTAAAATTTGACGTGCGAAAACACGGGCGATATAGCTCATAGTAGTTAATTTAAGTAGGATAGGAATTGATCGAACAAATAACGTGAATCGTGCGGGCCTGCCGAGGCTTCAGGGTGGTATTGAACCGAAAAAACCGGTCGATCTTTTAGGGCAATACCTGCAATGGTTTGGTCATTCAAGTGCAAATGCGTGACTTCCACGGCATTCTGTTGATCAATGCTTTCTTGGGTGATGACAAAGCCATGATTTTGAGAAGTAATTTCGCCTTTACCTGTCTTCAGGTTCATTACGGGATGGTTCATTCCGCGATGCCCATTGAACATCTTTTCGGTGCGCAAACCTTGACTCAACCCTAAAATTTGATGGCCAAGGCAAATCCCAAAAACGGGGAGATTCAACGCCACGATTTCTTGGACCAGTTGGATACTGTAGGGCATGGCCGAAGGATCTCCTGGGCCGTTTGAAAGCATAAAACCCTGTGGATTAAATGCTAAAATATCGGACAACCGAGCTGCTAAAGGAAACACACGCACATGGCAACCTCGGTCCGTTAAACAACGGATGATGGATTGTTTCACTCCGAAATCGAGCAGCGCAATACGGTAAGGTTCGTTGAGATTACTTGGAAACACGTCGTAAATGGCTGGGGTAGCCACTTGAGAAGCCAGTTCTAACCCATTCATGTCCGGAGTAGTATTTAGTAGCGTCTTAAGCTCTTCGAGGTTTTGAATTTCAGAAGAAATAATAGCATTCATCGCGCCCTTATTTCGAATGTGACGTACTAAGGCACGGGTATCAATATCCGAAATACCCACTTTATGGTGACGTTCCAAAAGTTGTTGAAGTGATTCGTTGGCGGCGACTCTTGAAAAGGTTGACGAGAATTTTTTAATTACTATGCCCGAAACCCGGATTTTATCCGACTCCACTTCGGCTACGTGCGTTCCATAGTTTCCAATATGGGCGTTGGTCATAACGAGAAGTTGGCCAAAATAGGAAGGATCCGTAAATACTTCTTGATAACCAGTCATTCCGGTATTAAAGGCAATTTCTCCCGAAACGGTTCCTTTCGATCCGATGGAGGTACCGTAAAATACGGTTCCGTCGGCCAAAAGTAATATTGCTGAAGAGGTTGTGGACATGGTGCTACAAAATTAAGCGCTTCGTTCTAATGAAAATCTTTTGCATAAAAAAAAGACGACCTTGGGCCGTCTTTTTATGAACATCCTTTCAATTTAATCGCTTATTTTGCAGGTTCCTCCGGATTTTCAGAAGATTCCTCGGAAGATTCCTCTGACTCAGGTGAGGAAGTATGCTCATGTTGTGCTGGAGTTTCTTCCACTGCAGGAGTTTCATCAACCACTGGAG
>RFQF01000051.1 GCA_009925805.1 Flavobacteriia bacterium
GGGAACCGAAAGAATCGGTCGCATATTATTCGAAAAACCGTAGCCTTCCGTGGGTATTCCAAAAAAATTCTTGTCGCACGTATTGTTGCTATTTGCATCGTGATAAATGCACATGGCGTACCTGCCCTCGGGCACCTCCGTAAACGTTGCCGACATTTCATTGGCTGTTATTTTCTTTCGAATAAGTTTATAGGTCTTACCGACCTTTGCGTACACCTTTGAGTTGTTGTAGAGTGCGTATTCCATAATGCCTTCTACCGGGGCTATTCCGGTTGCTTTCACCGTTATTTGAAAGGTTTTTTTCTTGACCTTAGGACAGAAGGATGACATCAACAAAGAAGCAACACTTAAAACCACCAGAGCGAATTTCATGATTTTTCCTTGATTTCAGTCTTAAACAAGCGGTCCCACCAAATAAACGTTGACGCATAGTTCCCCTCTAAAAAACTGTGGTGATCGTCATGATGTTTTGTTTTTGACAACAAGGGTATTTGGCTCAACACCGGGACATTCAAGTCAGAATGAATATGAATTTCATGTAAATTCCTCAAAGCTCCAAAAACCAAGACGGCATATACATTTAACGGCATAACCAGCGCAGCAACCGCAAATCCTAGCACGGCACCAAGCATTCCAAGCATCCATTCCAAGGGGTGTGCATAAAGATATTCCAAGGGAAAGGGAGGGCTTGCGCGATGGTGGATGCTGTGCACTTTGCCGAGCATATATTTATTTTGATGAAGCCATCGATGGTAGAAATAGAAGAATACATCATCGACCACAAACGCAACGAGCACTTGCAAGGCAATCCACCCCGGGTTTATCCAAGTAGATTCCAAATAAGGAAAAACAAGGTAAGAACCTACTCCGGAAAAAACCAACAACATCAAAAAATTTGACAGGTACAAGGGCATCCGTTTCCAAAAAATGCCTTTTCGGTATGCTTTTGCCTGTATCTTAAAACGATTCAACCAGGGGGTATAAATTACCAGCAAGGAGTACACAAATCCAATACTGTTCGTAATTAATAACAGACCAACAATGCAGCAAGAAAAATAAATTGCGGTCATGATTTAAGGGCAAAAACGTTGTACATCTGAGAATTCTCCAAGCCGTCTTCTTGCTCGGAGTAAATAGCATTAAAGCCTTTTGCTTTCATCAGATTTTCAACCTTTGCAAGACGCCCATCGATATCGTGTACTTCAATGACGGCTGCTTGAATTTTGGTCCAATCTGCATCCTTAACTCCCATGAGTACGTCCCATTCAGCTCCTTCGCAATCGATTTTAAGCAAATCAATTCGATGCAAGGCATTTTGTTCGATCACTTCGCTTAGGGTGGTTAATTCACAGTGGACAGTTTTACGACCACGAACTAAATATGCGGCAATCACCCCTGCAAAAACGGTCGGAATCCAACGCATCCAACGCATACTTTTCGGAGGGTTTTTCATCGTGCTTTTAACCGCCTCTTTAAACGCTCCGGGGCGGTTGTCCCATTGCTCCGGATGTAAGGTTGATAGCGCGGGGGTATTGGGAAAGTAAGTAAAGGTAGCTTGACCTGGCGCCGAAGACACTCCCTTTTGGAATACTTTCATTTGATGTTCCCCGTGCAGTGTTGCATTCTTTTGGAGTACCGATGCAATTTCAGGAATGGGTTCAAATGCATAAACATTCACCCCAGCTGCTTTTTGCAAGGCACGAACCCCAAAGATCCCAATATTTGCGCCTACATCAAAAACTACGTGATTGTCTTGAATGGAAATCCCGTGTTTTAAATAGCCTTCCACATGATGGTCCAGCATACGAGCCTCAGGCTTCTGCAAGCAATGCACCTCCGTGCCGTCGGCTAACCTTGTTTTCATGGGTTAAAAATAACAAAAAAAACTCAGGGTACGTTAGATCCGAACAGGTTGATGACCAACCACCCAAACCCGCGTGCCATTTTGACACCAACGTATAATTTTCGCATTGTTTTGGGGTTCTGTAACGAAGCATCCATGGCTTCTTCCAATTCGCCCATTGCGCAGCAAAAATGCTTTTGAGACATATTCCCCTCCGTGAAACACGATACCTCGTTCATATGCCAAATCATTGATGCCTCGATCTTGACCGTGCAATTTCATGGCCCAGCCTTTTTCGCCCAGGTAGGCCTCCCCGGTTAAAAAATATCCGATGCTGCTTTTGAAACTCCCTTGATCATTGCTAAACTGGGTGGCGAAAACTTCGCCGGAGTTCTTCCCATGAGCCACACGGCAAAAAAGTTTAACTTGTTGATTTTGGATAACCCAAAGTCTTTTTTTGTAGGAGGGTCTTCTAAAATCCACTAATATTATTTTACCTGTCGTTGGTATTTTATCTTTGAGGTCTTCCGGGATCGCTTCGATTCCCGAAACGGTGGGAATTTCGAGGTCATTGGAAATAAATTCCGGACGCATTTCAACCAACATCCATTTCCATGTAGCATACCCAGATTCCCAAGGCATTACCGCTGATAAACAGAAAACCAGAGCCAGTAAAAGTAGGAGTTTATTACGCATGTTTTAATAATTACCCAAGGCTAAACTCGTTACATTATTGTTCTAAAAAAGGATAGCGGTAATCGGTGGGTGTCACGAAGGTTTCCTTAATCGTCCTTGCTGAAACCCAACGCAATAAATTCATGGACGCTCCTGCTTTATCGTTGGTTCCCGAACCTCTTGCCCCTCCGAAGGGTTGCTGTCCGACCACCGCCCCGGTGGGTTTATCGTTGATATAAAAATTCCCAGCGGAATGTTGTAAAAGCACGGAGGCCGTTTCAATGGCATAACGATCCTTCGCCATAATGGAGCCGGTTAAAGCGTAGTCTGAAGTCTGATCCACTAAGCGAAGGGTTGCTTCAAATTGATCATCCTCGTAAACGTAAAGCGTAAGTACGGGTCCAAAAATCTCCTCCACAAGCGTTTTAAAAGAGGGATTGGATGTTACTATGACGGTGGGTTCGATAAAATATCCTATAGAATCGTCGTAGTTCCCGCCTACAATAAGCTCAGCATCGGATTGGGCCTTACAATAATCGATGTATCCAGCGATTTTTTTGAAAGCGCGTTGGTCAATTACCGCATTGACAAAATTGGAGGTATCGGAAGGGCTACCCATCTTGAAGGATTGCACTTGTTGCACAAGTTCCCTTTTTACTTCATCCCATAGCGATTTAGGCAAGTATCCTCGGGAGGCTGCAGAACATTTTTGACCTTGAAATTCGAAGGCCCCGCGGGCTAAAGCGGTGGCTACTTCTTTCGGATTGGCAGAGGAATGCGCAACCACAAAATCCTTTCCCCCCGTTTCTCCTACAATTCTGGGATAGCTTCGGAACGCGTCTAGATTCGATCCTATGGTTTTCCACAGAAATTTAAAAACGGAAGTTGATCCTGTAAAATGTAACCCGGCAAAATCGCGGTGTTGAAAAACCACTTCCCCGGCAACAGGCCCATCTACGGTTACCATGTTTATTACACCGTCGGGAAGGCCGGCTTCTTGGAACAGTTCCATGATTACTTGGGCTGAGTACACTTGGGAATCAGCCGGTTTCCAAACCACAACATTTCCCATCATCGCGGGAGCCGCGCACAAATTAGCTGCAATGGAAGTGAAATTGAACGGAGTAACAGCCAAGACAAATCCTTCCAAGGGACGATACTCCAAGCGGTTCCACATTCCTGGAAGGGATTCGGGCTGCTCTCGGTAAATCTGTGTCATGAACTGAACGTTGAATCTAAAAAAATCAATCAGCTCACAGGCCGCATCAATTTCCGCTTGAAACACGTTTTTGGATTGTGCTAACATCGTGGCTGCATTCATTCGATTTCGGTAGGGTCCTGCCAACAAATCTGCGGCCTTCAAAAAGATTGCTGCACGGTCTTGCCATGGTAGATTCGCCCACGTTGACTTTGCTGCTAACGCTGCTTCAATGGCCGCATGTACGTGAGAGGCATCACCGTAATTGAAAAAACCCAGTGTTTTCGCGTGTTCATGCGGAGGAGCCATCCGTTGCTTATTTTCGGTGCGAACTTCTTTCCCACCTATGTACATGGGTATATCTACGGGATCTTGGTGGTACAACTGATCATAGGTTGCAAGCAAGCTAGCACGCTCCACAGAATCTTTTGCATAGGATTTTACAGGCTCATTTACGGCCTTAGGAACAGAGAAAATAGCATTAGACATGTAAAAAATTTTCGTAAAGGTAGGCCAGATGGTCAAGATACACAAACCCTTGAAGCTGAAATCCTACTACCTTTGTGCAATGCACTACCTAGGACAATTGCAATTGGTTAACTATAAAAATCACGACTTTCTTACGTTGGATTTTAGCCCGAAAGTCAATGCCATTGTAGGAAAAAACGGCGTTGGAAAAACCAATATTTTAGATGCTGTTCACTATCTGAGCATGTGTAAATCCTATTTAAACCCCTTAGACAAACAAAACATTCGTCATAATCAAGGTTTTTTTAGCATCCAGGGACAATGGGTTCAAGACCAACGAAGCGATCAAGTGCTTTGTTCGGTAAAAGCAGGGGCTAAAAAAGTCGTGAAACGCAATAAAGTTGCTTACGAAAAATTGTCGGACCATATTGGTTTATATCCCGTGGTGTTTATTTCACCTTACGACGGCGATCTCATCGCGGAGGGGAATGAAATTCGAAGAAAGTGGTTAGACGGAATCATTTCACAGATTGACCGTGATTATTTGGAAGATTTAATACTGTTCCATCGCATTTTAGATCAGCGGAACGCCCTGCTAAAGAACATAGCTTCGGGGAAGTCCCAACGCGAAGAACTTTCCATTTGGAATCCATCGTTTAGCGAGGTTGGTGAGCGAATTCACCAAAGACGCGCAGCCTTTATCGAGGAGTTTATCCCATTGTTTCGTGCAAACTTCAGTCAAATCGGACAGTCCGATGAGCTTCCTGATATTCATTATCGGTCGGATTTCCAACAAGGCAATTTTATTGCGTTGTTAGCCAACCACGAACGCCGCGATATACTGTTTCAATATTCCACGATTGGACCCCAAAAAGACGAATTGGCGCTTACCTTGAATACACATCCGGTCAAAAAATTCGGTTCGCAAGGTCAACAAAAGTCGTTCATTTTGGCGTTGCGGTTAGCACAATACCATTACCTTCATGTACATACTGGAAAGAAACCGGTGCTGTTGTTGGACGACATCTTCGACAAACTTGATCATTCACGCGTTCAAAAGTTGCTCGATCTGGTAAGTAAGGATGTGTTCGGTCAAGTAATCATAACGGATACCGAAAAAGATCGGGTAAAAAGCTTATTGAGCACTCAAGAGGATTTACGTATCTTTGAGCTTCCCTTGATAGAATCATGAAGTTTAACCTCGAAGAATTCAAACGCAGTTCAGACAATCAACCGTTGAAAGAGGTAATGGATCGAATGTTTCAGGTATATGGCATGGAAAGCAAACTGCAGGAAGTTGACTTAATACAAGCTTGGCCCGAATTAATGGGTCCTGCCGTAGCGCATCGTACTACGAGCCTTCATCTGCGCAATGGGGTGTTGCATGTAACCATTGACTCATCCGTTGCACGGGAGGAATTAGCCCAAGGAAAACAAATCATTATCGACCGATTGAACGCCTATGCAGGAAAGCCCATGGTGCGCGATATTTGGTTTTCTTAAAATAATGTTAAGATAGACCTACGATTTGTTATTTGGAAGCTTTGCACCTACTTTTGCCGCATGAAATTTCTCAAAAGCGCTTTAATTATCCTAAGTTTTTGGGTTGGTTGTGGAAAACCAATGGCACAATTGAAACCCATTTACCAACAAGCAGATTACCCATTTTGGTTGCATTTACCCTCGGACAGTATTTTAAAATCGTGCCCACCGGTATTGATTTTTCTGCATGGAAAAAGTTTATCGGGAAACGACTTGAATCGCGTTAAGCGCTACGGAGTTATCTCAGAAATTGAAAAAGGAAGGAAAATACCCGCTATTGTAGTAGCACCCCAAACGAACAACGGTTGGAACCCGGATAAAGTGTTAAGCGTGTTGAATTTCGTCAAAAGAACCTTCACCGTGGATACGAATCGCGTTTACGTTTGTGGGATGAGCATGGGAGGGTATGGAACGATGAATTTTGCCGGAAAATATCCCGAATTAGTGGCTGCGGCGGTGGCCTTGTGCGGGGGTGGAAACGTAAAAGACGGCTGCAATCTTGCTACTGTGCCCTTGTGGATTCAACATGGAGCTTTAGACAATGCAGTTCCCATTTCCGAATCAGAAAAAATGGTCAAAGCAATCAAAAATTGCAACGGTGGAGAGCATTTAATCTATACTCGACTTCCCAAGGCGGACCACGGAGATTTAGAACGGATGTTCCGAACGGATGAGATGTATGATTGGTTATTTCAATTCAGCAAGAGCATTCAGGAATAACCGGCTTTGGGTAGCGGTAGGGTGCTTGTTTTTATACACTTCAACCACGGCACAACCCTTAGATTTCGCCAAGGCAGATTATTGGATGGTGCTGCCCGAAAAAAATCCCGAGTTTTTCAAGAAAAAGACCTTAGATTCCACTTGGATTAGCAAAGTGGATGTGTTTTACGTCTATCCTACATTCCTTGTTGACGCCCAAGATTCACGGTGGAATTTGCCCTTCGAAGATCAAGCAATGCGGGAAGACATTCTCCAAAAAGCGGTTAAATTTCAAGCCAGTGCTTGGTTAGAATGCGGACGGCTATTTGTACCGTTTTATCGCCAGGCACACCTTCGAGCTTATGATTCTATTCAAGGAAGGGGACGAGAAGCCCTTTTGTTTGCCTATGAAGACGTAAAGGCTGCTTTTGTCTACTATTTGGATCATTATAATCAAGGCCGGCCCTTCGTTTTAGCAGGACACAGTCAAGGAAGCACGCAATTGAACCTGCTCATCAAAGAATTTATTGATGGAAAACCGCTGTCGAAGCAACTCGTTGCGGCCTATCTTCCAGGCATTGGCATCGATTCGAACGAAATCCAACAGCTACCTTTTATGACCAAGCCTAACGGTTATGGAGGTTACGTTAGTTGGAATACCATGTATGAAAAGCCGGATACTTACCGTTATCCTGTTTGGTATAAAAACCGATTATGCATTAATCCCTTGAGTTGGGATTTAAGCCCTCACGTCGATCGAACAGCACATCAGGGCTTTCTTTACCAGAATGGATCCATCTACAAAAACTGTTTTGACGCAGATCTGTGTCAAGGTGCTGTATGCCTAAAGCGCGCAAAATGGCCGATTTCCTGGATGGCAAAAAACTATCCTAGCCTGCATGTTGGTGATGTGAACTTGTTTTGGAAAGATATCGGAATGAATTGCAAAGCGCGAATCAATGCTTATTTTTCGAACGAATAGTTGATTTAAGCTCTGCGACATCCAACCAGTACAAGAATTTAATGGAAAAACTGTTGAATAGTCCTGCATTGAAAAGATCGTTCATGTTTTGAAAATAATTCGGTGTGATATTTTGAACCGAACGGAAAACGGAGCTTTTCCAAACCATACTTAATTCGCTTCCTTGTTTTACCACCCATCTGAACGCACAATCCACTGTTAAGGCATTGTAATTTAAGTTGTAAGCAGAATGGCCCTCTGCATCTAAGCCTAGGGTTGAGGCCGGCAATAAGGTGCCGTCTTGATTCAGGGTAAAAAAACGATGATAATCCAACACGGACCAATAATGACGTGTTCTTAAGGAAAGGTTCATTCGGTTGGTAAGGGTATAATTCAATTCGAGCAACTGGGTTAAAATGTTACGGTTCCTTTCCCCAAACAAAATTCCCTGAACGGTATCCACCGGGGTACTGAATTGCACAGCAAAGCCCCGATCACTGCGTTGTTGTTCTAAAAACCATTCCATAACCACGAGCATCTTTTTAGAAAGTCTGATTCGAGGCGAAAACGTATAAGTGAAATGTTTCCATGGTTGATTAGTTCCAAATCCTTCATAATAAAAGTTCGCATCCACAGCGAAAGCCTTTTGATAATTGGTAGAAATCCAAGCCCCGGCACCGTGCCAACGCGGAACAATAAAATAGCTTCCCCAGGTTCTTGGTTCGAAATAATCGAATTTGTCGGTAAAGGATGCATAGGCGTTTATTCCAAAAGCGTCAAAGGTTTTAGTTAGCGCGGTCGCCGTCCAATCAAAGTAGGATTCTGTATACACATTCGGAGCAAATAAACGGTTGTAACTGAGGGACAAATTGGTCGTTAAGCGCACAAATTTACCAAGGGGTTTATAGTGCCTATAACCGATGTTGGAAGAGACAATTCTACGGTTGTTGATTGGGTTTATCCCGATATCATTGTTGTCGTAGTGATTGTCCTCTTCAAAATAGTTCATGGAGTATATCAAATTCCCTCTTTTTTTTCCCGCACCAATTCCCCAATTATATCCAAGTTGATCGGCGGTGGATAAAAACTTTTGAGAACAGGTTGCCTTCGCATTTAGAAAGTATAAGTTGTCGTAAAAATTCAAATTGGTGTTCAATGCGGTTACATTGGCATCGTAGAAATTCCCTGCTCGAGTCACGTTGGTATTGGTGAGGGTAATGGAGCTGTTTTGCCGTAAATTTTGATCCAGCACCACCGTGTTGTAATTCGTTAAGGGTGCCGCAAGGAATTCACGTTTTTCGTTGGTAACGGTATTATAAGCCACTCCAACCGTAGGCGCTGAAACCGCGTTAAAAACCCCGACGCCCAAGCCTTTACGTGTTCTCCCTGATAATTTAGTCGCATTATAAAGTTGGGGTTTATCCTGTACACCATAAATTACTTCATTTTCTAGCAGATTCGTCTTTAATACGGCCATAGGGGCTTGCACCCCGATGCGTCGGGAATAGAAAATCCCGGATTTATTGAAAAGCTCCATGCCTTCCGTAAAAAACTGACGGTTTTCGTTAAACTCAATTTCAAAGGGCGAGGTATTCAATACTTGGTTATCGAAAATAACTTGACCAAAATCGGGAACGAGGGTAAGGTCTAGGGTAAAAGCTTCGTTGATCCCAAATTTAACATCCATCCCTCCAAACAAGGATCGGGCATACTTAGTGCTGCTTTGCTGGTTTAAGTACGAAGAAATGTAGGGAAGCAAACTCAACCGAAGTGGGGGTTTAATATGCGCAACACCGACCAATTTTCCGCTATTAACCAAGTAGTTTTCAAAGTCAGGCCTTACCGGAAACCAACAGGATTGTTCGCGTTTTCGCGCAATTTGGCGGGTAAAGTTGATGTTCCAATCTTGCACTTCTTTTTCCGCAAAACGCATTGCCGAATAGGGAATCTTTAACTCCGCACACCACCCTTTCGTCCCTAGTTTTACTGCACTAACCCAAACGAGGTTGAGTTGCGAATTCAATTCATTGGAAAGTATTTTTCCATCCATTTGTACGCCCATAGATGTTATCCCAAAATAAAAGCCGTTCTGACGATCGTTGTACGTATCCAAAAAAATCGCCACGAAATCAATGTTGGCATTGTTGTCGTCTCGTACACTTAGCACACGCGAAACCGAGTCGGGAAAATCCGAGCACTCGATGAAAAAATACAGGGCGTTATCGTCGTATAGTACGCTAATCGTTGTAGGAAAAGACGCCTTGTTTCCTGGGCTTGGACGCAGCGTGGTGAAGTGCTCTTGGCTCGGATTACTTAGGCCCCAAGCTGCTTCATTTTTGACCCCATCTACCGAAATTTTCTCGGTGATTCTTTGTGCGGGAAGCTTAAACTGACCGTAAGCAGCCAAGGAAATCCATGAAAGCATAAAGAGGAGAAATTTCATGCGACGCAAAGGTAACAATTCAAGCGCTAGGACGAAGCGTTTAGTTCTAAACAGTGTACCTTTACACCATGGAAACTTTTGATCAATTACGAGATCAGTTGCTGCTTTTAGAATGGCCGAACGTTTATTTTTTCAAGTTCATCGTCCCGAGCGATTCTGAAAAAATTGCGCGAATTACGGGATTGTTTGAAGATCATACAGAAATGACCTTACATCCATCGAAGCAAGGCAAATATACCAGCGTGAGTGTGAAGGTGGTGATGCTGGATGTTGATGCAATTATCAAAATTTACGAGAAAGCTTCTGAAATTAATGGTGTAATTTCGCTCTAATTATGAATAGATATTTTAACGAGGCCTTAGGGATTAAATTTCTCAGCATAACCTTGGTGATTCTCTTGCTGCTTATTTTGTACCGCGTCTTACTTCGGTTCTTAAGTCGTAAACATGTAAAAACAGAAGATTACTGCACACTTTATACCGTGGAAGACCAACCCGTAACGGGCGTTATACCTTTTTACTTTAGCTCTAACCAAGCGCGCAACGTATTGCTTTTTTTAGAAACCGGTTCCGGTGAATTGGTGGCAACCCTCAAGGATGAACTCTTTGAAGCAGGTGGACACCTCGTTCGATATGACTGCACCCAACTAACCGATGGCGTTTATTTCTATGTGCTGAAAACGGAGAATCAGGAGATTCGTAAAAAACTATTGATTCAGCACTAAGCGTCGTCTCCTTTGCCTTTTTTCTTACCGCCTTTGGAACGTGGCGTTTTTATTCGTTTCTTCTTGGTATTGAGCTTTAATTTTTCGCGCTTAAATTCCCCTTCCTTACTGCCTTTGACCGACTCAAGACGAACGACCACACCAATACTGTGTTGCAGGTAGTTTGATTTTCCAAAGAAATCGGAAGTGAGTCCAATTTTGCCGGCGGATTGCAGTTGAATCCCCACGGCGTTGTTTAACCAAAAATTTACCCCAGCACCCACATTGACGGTAGGAAAAAAAGAGGGTACTAAGGTATCGCTGGATGGGTGAATGGTACCTCCGGCACCAACAATTAGGTAGGGATCCACCAGTCCTTTCCCAAGCAATGAATAAAAGGAATATTTTAGATTAACATCGGTTGAAAAACCGGTTCCACGAATATTGGCTTGATTATTCACCGTTCGAAGCCCTTTATATCGAACGTAAGCTAAAGCTACTTCTGCACTCCATCCTTTGTAAAAGTAATAATCCGCAAAAAAGCGTGTAGGAAATACTTCCGCTTGCATTTGATCAAATGCAGCAATATCTCCCGGCTTACCGTCGTTGTCCCAGATACTCCAACCTAACCCAAACATTACCTTGTAGGGATTTACATTATTGACCGTTTTATAGGCTTGACTAAAACCACAAAAAGCGGGTAGTACAAGAAGAATAAGGAGGAAATGTTTCATACGTTAACCGAAGAATTATGAAAATCAAAGTTAGTTACAAAAATCGTATCAATCCGTTAAAATAAATCGGCAGAAAAAAATTCATGAATTTTTAATGTTTGCCTCACACGAATTAACACTTCATCAAGTGCTAAGTGCGTAATTTAGATACCTTTGTAGGGTGAAGAAAGTGCTAAAAATTCGCATCGATGAAAGTGAGGAAGAACTTCTGGAAGGAATTGGGATTTCCTCAAGCTACAGTGATTATCGTTTAGCTTGGACCTTAAACGATTTTTTTCACTGGCGCTTGGAATTTCATGAAACCCCTTTAGAAATCCCGTTAAAAAAAACCAAAGATGTAGTGAAGTATCATTACTATCATTTTTGGGACGAACTGGAAAAAATGCAGTTAATTTTGATTAAAAATAGGCAAGGAGGAAAACCCTTATTGGAAGATTATCCACAATTCGACTTTGTTCTTTTCTTTAAAAATAACTTCAGTTTGGATTTAAATCAAATGTTGGATTTATTGCGTGGACTCGAATGTGTTTTTGCAGCATATCGTTGCAACAAGGATGATTTTTCGATTGCCTCTTTGTTAAATTTTGAATACTCCTATGAATAAAACTAAAATCGTAGCCACCCTCGGACCCAGTTCCTCCAGTAAAGAAGTCCTCAAAGAAATGTTTATAGCTGGCCTCAATGTCTGTCGCGTTAATTTTTCCCACGGAACCTACGAACAGCATGCCTCAGTAATCCGAACCGTTCGTGAATTAAACCGAGAACTGAAAGCAAATGTGGCTATTTTGGCCGACCTTCAAGGTCCTAAAATTCGCACTGGACTCATGGAAAATGATGGTGTAATGTTGGAAGTTGGTGCCCATTGCCAAATAGTAACTGAACCCCTTACGGGAACAGCTGAACGGTTTTCCATCAACTACACCGACCTTCCGAAAGACGTGAATCCGGGAGAACGCATCCTGCTC
>RFQF01000052.1 GCA_009925805.1 Flavobacteriia bacterium
GCCGAAGTAGACCCTTCGAAAATCAATTCCAATTGTGCATAAGCGTTTACCCCCAGGGTTATTTGGTGATGTAAAACCATGGACTGATGCACGTCCTTCATGCGATGAATGATACGAATAGGTTCATCGATAAGCGTTCCTGCTTCAATGCTGATACAAATCCCTCCTTGTGCCGTGAGCGTATTGAGGTGTTGCACGTGCCCCTTGCCGGTGCATGCCTGCCAATCTTCCGAAGCGACTGATGCCGCCGGCACTATAGTCAAACCCGGAATGGTGTGGGAAGAACAAGCCCATTGGTCAGCTTCAAAAATGATTTCCAAGCGCTCCGAAACCAAAGGATTCGGCGACTGGGGTAAATGCTGAGGGGAAAGTTGCAACGCAGCAACCCTGCCAAGTCTCGTATACTTCCAAGATTCATCGCGTGTCGTAGGAAAATCGCTTTGCGCCGCCAATCCTTCTAATGCTTCTTGCATTAATGGTCGTGGAATATTCAAGGCTGTATTCCCTAAACGTTGCCGAAACTGGGTTAAATTTCCACTCATGCCTTAATCCAATCGTAGCCTTTTTCTTCGAGCTCTAAAGCCAATTCTTTGCCGCCTGTTTTAACAATCTTTCCATCGAACAGAACGTGCACAAAATCCGGAACAATGTAATCCAACAGACGCTGGTAATGCGTAATTATAAGGGTAGCGTTTTCGGAATTTTTCAAGGCATTTACCCCGTTAGCGACAATCCGAAGGGCATCGATGTCCAAGCCTGAATCGGTTTCATCCAAAATGGCAAATTTAGGTTCAAGCATGGCCATTTGAAAAATCTCATTGCGTTTTTTTTCACCCCCGGAAAATCCTTCGTTCACTGCGCGGGTCGCCAGCGACGAATCCAGAGAAACCAACGCTGATTTCTCTTTAACTAAGGATAAAAACTCCTTCGCCGAAAGCGACGGCAAACCTCGATATTCTCGGATTTCGTTCATGGCGGTTTTCAAAAAATTCACGTTGGAAACGCCAGGTATTTCTACGGGATATTGAAACGCTAAAAACAGGCCTTCGCGAGCCCGATCTTCTACGGAAAGCGCCAATAAATCTTTCCCATCAAACATAATTTCACCGGAAGTTATTTCGTAATCTTCCTTTCCAGCTAAAACACTTGCCAAGGTGCTTTTTCCTGCCCCATTCGGTCCCATGATGGCGTGGATTTCGCCAGCCTTCACCGACAGGTTCAGTCCTTTTAAAATTTCTGTGCCGTTAATGGAGGCATGCAATCCCTTTATTTCTACCATATGATTAAGTCTTCTATCCTACACTTCCTTCTAAACTGATGCTTAATAACTTTTGCGCCTCAACCGCAAATTCCATGGGCAATTGATTCAAAACCTCCTTGCAGTAGCCGTTCACAATGAGGCTGATCGCTTTTTCCTCGCTAATGCCGCGTTGCTGGCAATAGAACAATTGGTCCTCTCCAATTTTTGAGGTAGTGGCTTCATGTTCAATTTGCGCTCCGGCGTTTTTGCACTCAATGTACGGAAAGGTGTGTGCGCCGCATTCGCTTCCCATGAGCAGCGAATCGCATTGGGAAAAATTGCGTGCATTGTCCGCATTCGCGTGAATTTGCACCAAGCCACGGTATGAATTCTGGGATTTTCCAGCCGAAATTCCTTTCGAAATAATGGTACTTTTCGTGTTCTTGCCAAGGTGGATCATTTTGGTGCCCGTATCGGCTTGTTGGTAGTTGTTCGTGACCGCAACGGAATAGAATTCTCCTATAGCCCCCTCTCCTTTCAGAATGCATGAAGGGTATTTCCAAGTAACCGCTGAACCCGTTTCCACTTGGGTCCAGGAAATCTTGGCATGGGACTCACATAGACCGCGTTTTGTTACAAAATTAAATACCCCTCCCTTGCCGTCTTTATCGCCGGGATACCAGTTTTGAACGGTGGAGTATTTAATTTCGGAGTTGTTCAATGCAATTAATTCGACGACGGCCGCATGAAGTTGGTTTTCATCCCGTTGGGGTGCCGTGCAGCCTTCCAGGTAAGAAACATAGGCGCCTTCCTCCGCTACCACCAAGGTGCGTTCAAACTGACCAGTTCCTCCCGCATTAATTCGAAAATACGTGGAAAGCTCCATGGGGCAACGCACTCCTTTGGGAATGTAGCAAAAAGAACCATCGGAAAAAACGGCGGAATTCAAGGCTGCGTAAAAATTATCGGTCATGGGAACCACCGTCCCCAAGTGTTTTTTAACCAGTGCTGGATGTTCTTGCACCGCTTCCGAAAAGGAACAGAATATAATTCCCAATTCTGCCAATTTCGCTTTAAAGGAAGTACCCACCGAAACCGAATCCATCACGAAGTCCACGGCTACCCCTGTTAAGCGTTGCTGTTCCTCCAACGAAATTCCCAACTTGGTCATGGTCGCTTTCATTTCAGGATCTACATCATCCCACGAATCATATTTTTTTGACTGTTTCGGGGCCGCGTAATAGGAAATCGCTTGAAAGTCGGGTTTTTGGTATGCTACGTGTGCCCATTCCGGTTCTTGCATGGATTGCCAAACCGCGAAAGCTTCCAACCGAAAATCCAACAACCAGTCTGGTTCATTTTTCTTTTCTGAAATCCAGCGCACAATGTTTTCATCAAGCCCTGCGGGCACTACATCTGAAGCGATCTCCGAAACAAATCCGTATTTGTATTCCTGCTGGTTCAGGTCGTTGGCTAGGTCGTTTTCGGTATATCCGGCCATCGTTATACGGAAAAAGATTCTCCGCAACCGCAGGTGCGGTCCGCGTTGGGGTTATTAAAAACAAATCCTTTTCCGTTCAGACCCCCTGAAAAGTCGAGGGTAGTGCCAATAAGGTATAGGTAACTTTTTCGGTCTACAACGACTTTAATGCCGTTATTTTCAAAAGCCGAATCGTGTTCGTTTTCTTGGTTATCAAAGGTCAATTGGTACATGAGCCCGGAACATCCTCCACCTGAAACCCCAACTCGAATGAAAAACCCCTCTTTCCCTTCATCCTCCATGAGCCTCAATGCTTGCTTTTTTGCTTGATCGGTAACCGTAATCATCTTATTTAGACCAATTTTAAATAATTAGCGCAAAAATACCACAAAAGCGGTATGCTTGCAAGGTATAAAAACAAAAAATCCCTAAAACAGTTTAGGGATTCTTGAAATAAGGAAAGTACAGGAGTCTTTCCGAAGAATTTAGCGAATAACTTCGATGGTTCTTTCGTAGAGTTGTTCGGTAGCGGATTTGAAGATAAGCGTATACGTTCCACTCATCAAGTCATTCATATGAAGGGATTTAGCGTCTGCCACAGGAATGGTTGGCATAAACTGCCCATTGGAAGCTACGATTTCGATGAACTCGATGCGTGTATCCGACCAAACAATGGAGGCATCACCTTTCGACGTGTTGCAGGTGATTTGGATTTTGTCGTCATCTAAGCGATAAGGCACTTCGTTGGAAGCCATGGACGCGTAAGACAATCCGAAGATTAAGGCGAAAGTTAAAATTACTGTTTTCATATTTTCTAGTTTTAAAGTGTTTCGTTGTTTTCTGATTCAAAGATGCGGCTTTCATCTAAAAGGTAGCGTCTTCGAATGCGTTCTACGGAAGAAATTACATAGAGTTACATAAATTGCTCTACGTAGTACTACGTAGTTGAGACCGATTTTCAATGAACACCCCATTTTATTCAGTGATTTTTAAAAGATGTTCATTTAATGCCACAATTGTTCTATTGAAATTTAACTTAGGGATGAAATAAGGAGAGATACAGGTGGCTTCTTAAATTGAGTTACTGCTTGGAGAGGCAGAAATTTTCTAGTCAAAAGTTTTCGCACTCAATTTAATTATAGAAGCCCCTGTTTTTTTGAGTTCCCAAGGCTTATTGCCTACTACAATAGAAGGAAGCTTAGGCTTCCTTTTTTATTGGATACAATAAAGGCCTACTTGGTGCCGCATCGTTGTCGAAATTCGCGACCTGTAATTCGAGCAGGTAGGGTCCATCCATTAAAAAATTGGGGACAAAGATGAATTCTGTTATCGTTTTATGAGCTATTGGATTTTCTGGAACATTCCAAAAGGCGTGATGGAAAGCCAATAACCCACCATCTACTTCCCGATCCACCGAAGGAAGGTCCACCAACAGATGCTTGATACCGGAAGCATTCAATACCGCGATGCATTTTTCTTCCATGAAGGGAGGGTTGCTATTGGAATAATTAACGTTCAATTTTTCATCTTCATTAGGAAGGGTTCGAATCACCAGCGCTTCCACGGGTTCAGAAGGCAGCAACTGAGCTAATTGATCCGCAGTGATCACCCGGTCTTCGCCTTGAAGTTCTGGAGTTACAGTAATTAACCTTGCATGAAAAAAATATTCCGTAAAACAGTGTGAAACCGGGAAAAGATTTTGGGCAATGTGCCCATAGGACTCCGTATGGGTACCGTGCCCGTGCGGATTGAAGTGGATGTTGCGGAAATTAACCCCACCTCCCAAGGCTACACTTCCCACAAACCCATGTTCCATCACCGGGGAAAAGGTTGGCGCATCTAAATACCATGCTCGAACGCCGGCCGGAGAAACCCCAATGGACAGGTCGGTAAACTCTGTGGTTTCTATGTACGAGTTCGGGTCGAGGTACAATTTCATGCGCAAAGCTAAGCAATTCAAGGTACTTGACAATTCCATGTAAATAAATGTAGCCCCTAACAAATGTCCCGCATTAAATTGCCTTTATCTTTGAGGTATGGAACAAAAAGACTTATTAAAAGACCTCATCGCCCATTGTAAAGAATATGGGTTTATTTTCCCTTCATCTGAAATTTATGACGGATTAGCCGCAACCTACGATTACGGGCAACTGGGGGTTGAACTCAAAAACAACCTAAAAACCTATTGGTGGAAATCCATGACACAACTCAACAGCAACATTGTCGGCATTGATTCCGCCATATTTATGCACCCCACTACCTGGAAAGCGTCAGGCCATGTGGACGCCTTCAATGATCCCCTCATCGACAATAAAGACTCCAAAAAACGCTACCGGGCCGATGTGTTGTTGGAAGAATACCAAGAGAAACAGCATCAGAAAATTCAAAAAGAGGTGGACAAAGCCGAAAAACGCTTTGGCGATGCCTTCGATAAAGCACAGTTTTTAGCGACCAACCCGAACGTGCTTCGGGTGCAAGAAAAAATCCAGGAGGTGCAAACACGCATGAAACAGGCACTCAACGACAACGCTTTGGAAGATCTCCGCCAATTGATTCTTGATTTAGAAATCGTATGCCCAATATCGGGGAGTAAAAACTGGACCGAGGTTCGGCAATTTAACCTGATGTTTTCCACTTCGTTAGGATCCGTTGCCGGTGAAGCCTCCACCATTTATCTACGCCCTGAAACCGCCCAAGGGATTTTTGTGAACTTTTTAAACGTTCAGAAATCGGGAAGAATGAAAATTCCCTTTGGAATCGCCCAAATCGGAAAGGCCTTCCGCAATGAAATTGTGGCCCGTCAGTTCATTTTTCGAATGCGGGAGTTCGAACAAATGGAAATGCAGTTCTTTGTGAAACCCGGCGAAGAACTCAGCTGGTACGAGCATTGGAAATCTAAGCGAATCACTTGGCATCTTAATTTAGGTCTCGGAGAAAGCAACTACCGATTCCATGACCACATCAAACTTGCCCATTATGCCAACGCCGCTTGCGATATAGAATTCCATTTCCCCATGGGTTTTAAAGAATTGGAAGGAATTCATTCAAGAACCGATTTCGACCTCAAACAGCACGAACTGCACGCAGGAAAAAAACTGCAATACTTCGACCCTAGCACCAATGAAAGTTATGTTCCTTATGTCATTGAAACTTCGGTTGGCCTTGACCGTTTATTTCTTTCAGTACTCACCGCAGCGTACCAAGAAGAAACCTTGGAAGATGGCAGCGAACGTACGGTGTTGAAGATTCCGGCGGCATTGGCTCCTTATAAATTGGCGGTACTACCCTTGGTGAAAAAAGACGGCCTACCCGAAAAAGCACAAGCGATAATCGAAATGCTTCGCCTGGATTTTACCACCCAATACGACGAAAAAGATTCCATCGGAAAACGATACCGCCGCCAGGATGCTATCGGGACTCCTTTCGCCATTACCGTGGATCATGAAAGTCTTGAAAATAATACGGTTACCATTCGTAACCGCGACACCATGGTGCAAGAAAGAATGGCCATTGATGCTTTGCCCAACTATTTACATACCCATTGCAGTTGGTCCGCCTTGCTTTCCAACTTGGGTTAATCCTCCTAGGTTCCACGTCCAGCCTTGAGGCACAATGGGTGGTGAATCCCGAAAACTGGTTGAAAGGAGAATGCAGCTTTAACCCTGATAGGGTGGCCAATCTAAACCTGGATTCCCTGAAAGGACATTATTATGTTAGGAACGGTAATGGAGTATTTCAAAAAACCTCGGGTTTTTTGGTGTTATACTTTACTTCTGAAGGAAGGACGCGTAAAACAACTTGCTACAAACCTTATCAAGCATGGTCGGACTCCTTAACTCAATCCTTCCTATACGATACCGAAGGACGTTTAATCGAACACCAACAGGAAGATCGTTTGGGCTATTCGCAACAGGTGTTTGACTATAAAGCAGGTCGCTTGACCGCTGAACGACAATATATTGGTTTAATCCATGGAAACAGCATGCTCACGAACGCGTATGACCATCATTATAGAACGGTGGATGCATCGACCCTTGAATTAACGACCACCTATTCTCATGGATCCGTATTTCAAAAAACCATCCTTCGCGGGCGGGCAACCGCACATGACAGCGTGGTGACTCAAGTGCGTTACCCATCGTTGGACAGTACAACCACAACGTATCAATTTGCCTCGGAACAAGTAATGCGTATTCATCGCCGTAGTACGAACCGTGAAGAACGCGTGGAATTAACCTATGATGCCAACAACGAAATAGAAAGCATTAAGCAATGGGTAAACGGGCTTTTGAACCAGGAAATACAATTTATTTACGCCGAAGTATCTCGCCGCATTAGCTCAGTCGTGTTTTTTTCTCCTGCGCAGCAGCGCATGGAAATCCTTACCTTTTAATCGTTCTTCCTTCGTTCGCTTATAAAATAAGCAATGCCAAAAATCAAGGCAAGCACACCAATCACGATGAAAAAACTCTCCATTCCAGGAGCTTTAGCTAAATAAACCATTCCTTTATTTTACAACTTAATTTATTAAGAAAAAATTAATAGTTTATTCACAAATGAATAAACCCTGTCTTTCGGCCATTATTTTCCATACTTCAACGAACAATGGAAAATTCTCCCTTAAACACCGTGGCAATTCTTAACTACCTTTGCCTAAAAAAAAACATGTTGCGAACGCATACCTGCGGCGAGCTGCGCGCCGAATCCATAGGCACACACGTTACCCTCTGCGGTTGGGTACAGAAATCCCGCGATTTAGGGGGAATGACCTTTGTCGACTTACGCGACCGCTATGGCATCACCCAGTTAGCCTTTAATCTGGAAAAAGACGCTTCGCTGTGTTTAGAAGCCCGGAAATTGGGCAGAGAATTCGTGATTCAAGTGCAAGGAACCGTGATTGAAAGGTCCAGTAAGAATAACCACTTACCCACCGGCGATATCGAGTTGGATGTGACCGCCTTTACGGTTTTAAACGCTTCAAAAACGCCTCCGTTTACCCTTGAAGATCAAACCGACGGGGGCGATGAGCTGCGCATGCAATACCGCTATTTGGACTTGCGCCGCACACCGGTTCAACAAAAACTCATCCTACGCAATAAGGTAGCCCTTGAGACGCGAAAATACCTGGATAACCTCGGCTTTATGGACGTAGAAACACCGGTGTTAATTAAATCTACCCCCGAAGGTGCCCGCGATTTTGTGGTGCCGAGCCGCATGAATCCTGGTCAGTTTTATGCCCTGCCCCAATCCCCACAAACCTTCAAGCAATTGCTGATGGTTTCGGGACTTGATCGCTACTACCAAATCGTGAAATGTTTCCGCGATGAAGATTTACGCGCAGACCGTCAACCGGAATTCACGCAAATCGATTGTGAGATGGCCTTTGTGGAGCAAGAAGACATATTACAGGTATTCGAAGGCTTGATTAAACACCTGTTTGCCACCGTTAAAGGGATTGAATTCCCCGAACCTTTCCCTCGAATGACCTATGACGAGGCCATCCATAGCTACGGATCCGATAAACCGGACTTGCGCTTCGGTATGCAATTCAAGTATTTGTACGCGCTTCAAGGCAAAGGCTTTGCCATCTTTGATCAGGCCGAAACAGTTATTGGTATGGTGGTAGAAGGCGCAGCAGACTATACCCGCAAGCAACTGGATGAACTCACAGAATGGGTGAAACGACCTCAAATTGGAGCCAAAGGCTTGGTTTATGTGAAGTACAACACGGACGGAAGCATCAAGTCTTCGGTCGATAAATTCTACAGCGAAGCGGACTTTCAAACCTTGGCTATCGAACACAACATAAACGCGGGTGATTTGTTATTGGTATTAAGCGGCGATTTAGCCAAAACGCAAAAGCAAATGAACGAGCTCAGGCTTCATGTGGCGCAGCAACAAGGGCTTCGAACCACAGGCGAATTTTGTCCGGTGTGGGTATTGGATTTTCCTTTGTTAGAAAAAGACGAAGCGTCCGGAAGGTATTTTGCGATGCATCACCCCTTTACCTCGCCGAAACCTGAAGACATTGCACTCATGGATACCCATCCTGGCGGCATTCGTGCGAATGCCTACGACTTGGCCATGAATGGTGTGGAATTGGGTGGAGGATCCATTCGGATTCATGACCGCTCCTTGCAGGAAAAAATGTTCACCTTGCTTGGCTTTACGCCGGAGGAAGCCCAAGCGCAATTTGGATTTTTAATGGGTGCCTTTGAATACGGAGCGCCGCCGCATGGTGGACTCGCCTTTGGCTTAGATCGCTTAGTAGCGACGATGTCGGGTGAAGAATCCATTCGCGATTTCATTGCTTTCCCCAAAAATAACAGCGGTAGAGATACGATGATTGATGCGCCGTCCATGCTAGCCCACGAACAATTGAACGAATTAGGAATATCGATAAAAGACCATGCACATTGAACAATTAAAAGCGAGCATCGCCCCGTTACGCGCGCAATTGGTGGCGCATCCTGTTTATGATCAAATCACCCAAATCGAGGACCTGCGTTCGTTCACGGAGGAACATGTATTTGCAGTGTGGGATTTCATGAGTTTACTCAAAAGCCTTCAACGCCACCTCACCTGTGTGGAGGTGCCATGGATGCCTACCACCCATAAAGAAACGCGGCGTTTCATCAATGAAATTGTGGTAGGTGAAGAAAGCGATATCGATGCCCATGGTCAAACCACAAGCCATTTCGAAATGTACTTGGAAGCCATGAAAGAAATGGGCGCCCGTGTGGCTGGTATTCAAGAATTTACCCAGCGTGTTGCAGCCGGCGAGGAAATTAAGACGGCCTTAGAAAGTTGCCAAATCCAAGAAGAAACCAAAGCGTTTGTAAAGTATACCTTTGAAATCATTGGACGAGGAAAAGTGCACGAAATAGCGGCGTTATTTACCTTCGGCAGGGAAGATTTAATCCCCGACATGTTTGTGGAAATGGTAAAAACATTGAAACGTGATGCCCCGGAACAAATGACATCGTTTCTTTACTATTTGGAGCGTCATATCGAAATTGATGGCGACGACCATGGGCCGCTTTCCTTGAAATTAATGGACGAAGTTTGCGAAGGAAACCCCACCAAATGGGAAGAAGCGACCCAAGTAGCCGAAGAGGCCTTACGCATGCGAATCCACTTATGGGACGGGGTGGTGCGAAAAACCAAAACCCTGTTGCACGGGATTTAAAATCCCGTGCAACAGGGCTTCCTGGATGCGGGTTTAAACCCGCACCTAGGAGGATATATCACCCAACCTTAATCTAACTGAAATGTTCTCCAAAAGGGCTGTATCAAGGGATTTTCGCTGAAAGACATCAAATACATTTTGGGGAGTGCGGTTTATTCTTCGGGCAAATTCACTCTTCTTCATGCCCGAGGCTTCGAGTTGGGCTTTAATTAATTGTCCGAGGTGGATTTCCATGGGACAAGTATCAAATTTATTTTGATTGGATGATGTGCATTTTGCTCTATATAATTTTACTTTTTATTCAGTTTTATTTGATAATTTTGTCATGCGTATCAATTTTTATGAAAACCTACCTACTCATTTTTGCTACGGCCTTATTCAGCGTGAGCACCTTTGCCCAAATCGATAAGCGGCGTGTCATGGCGAGCGCAGGTCGTGTAGCCAAAAACCTCAACCCACCTTCGATTGGAACTACGTACACCTTATCCTACACCTTGGGGGAACCGTTCATTTATGTGGGGACGCCGTTGGGGTATACCACCACGTTCATGTGCAACGGATTTCAGCAGCCTGATGCCTTGGTTCCCATTGCACCGGGCACCTCCGCGATGCTACCCGCGAAACCTATATTTCACATTTATCCTAACCCTTTCGATGCATATTCCATCATCGAAGCACCGGCAGCGTACGAAGACCAAGACCTCAAATTGCAGCTCATTGATGCCAATGGCAAATTGGTCCACGAAGAACACATGCACGGAACACGCCACAAGGCGGATTATTCCACCGGCTTTGCGCCCGGCACGTACTTTCTGAACATTTATTACCTCTCTGGAGCATTCATTCAACAAGTACCATTGATCAAATCCTAATCCATGAAAAGATCGTTATTCCTGCTGCTGTTCATTGCATTAACGTGCATCACAACTTCATTCAAAGCCCAAGCACCTAACGGCATTAATTACCAAGCGGTGATTCGAACCAATACCGGAACCTTGGCCAGCAACCAACCGGTGGTGATCAGGGCGAGAATTCTTCAAACTACTGCGAATGGAACGGCGGTTTATTCCGAACGCCACAACTTAACCACGGATCAATTTGGATTGGTGAATTTTGTGATTGGAAACGGAGTTTTCCTTGCCGGAAACCCATTTGCCAACCTGAACTGGGGCAACGGACCGTATTTCTTGGAATTGGGCGTAGCTTTCACCAACCAGGTCAACCCTGTGCTGTACATGCCCTATGGCACGCAACAAATGATGAGTGTTCCCTTTGCATTGTATGCGAAATCATCCGGGAATTTACTCAACCAATGGAGTTACGGGACGGGTGCTCCATTAAATAATTCGGGAAATATGGGTGATTATTACCTCGATACTGCCACCGGAAATGTATACAACAAAATCAACGGTACAACATGGGTTCTCATTTCCAATATTACCGGCCCACAGGGTGTGGCCGGCGCAGTGGGTCCAGTTGGCCCAACCGGCCCTGCTGGCATAGCCGGACCGCAAGGAATTGCCGGACCGCAAGGGGTAGCAGGCACGAATGGAATAAATGGAGTTAATGGTACAAATGGAACTAACGGATTGAATTCAGTAACACTCACCACCGTGGAACCAGCAGGTGCAAACTGCGCAAGCGGTGGGGTAAAATTAGAATTTGGACCCGATGTAAATGGTAACGGATTGTTAGATGCCGCAGAAATTGTTCCTGCACTTACACAATATGTATGCAATGGCGCTAATGGTGCAGTCGGAGCACAGGGACCAATAGGAATAACCGGCCCTGCCGGCGTAGCCGGACC
>RFQF01000053.1 GCA_009925805.1 Flavobacteriia bacterium
GACCACCTCGCACTTCACGCCCAAATGCGCTTCAAGCACTGGCGCAATGACGCGTTCTTTTTGATGTTTTGTCGCGATGCACAGGCGTCGGCCTTCGTAAAGCTTCAAATTTTAAGACGGTTTAAATTTATTGCCCTTGGCCTAAGGAATATCCCGCAACCCCATCGAACGTATACAAATTTTCGGTTTTCACCACGTCCAATTCTTTGGAAACGGCGTTGGAAAGAAGGTGGATGATTTCTTCTTTGGAAAGACTCCCGCTGGCAGGTTTGAAACGGCAACGCCAATGGTCAGTGCAAAAGGTTTCTTTAAATCCTTCCGGCCATACTTTAATGCCGCGGTTGGTAATCATGCTCAATTTCACCCCATCCAGTTCTATGGCTTGCACTTTTTCGGCCAATTCATTCGCTTCGAGCCCTGGCCAATGGACGAACAGGTCAACGCCTTCCAAGGCTTTTTGTTTGGGGGCTTTTCGCTGATATTTTGGAAGGTTCATGGTGTAATCCGAGGCGTAGCTTACGGCGCTCAAGGTTTGCGGTTTTTGCCCCAACCGTTCGATAATCGCATCGGCAAATTCGCGGGTTCCTACTTTTTGAGAGCTGGTTCCTTCGTTGTAGATATCGTAGGTATGGATGCCTTCTTCCAAGGTTTTAAGCCAAGCATTTTGCACTTTTTCTGCAATGGCCGTTTGGCCGATATGGTTAAGCATGAGGATGGCACCTTGCAATAATCCCGAAGGGTTGGCTAGATTTTGTCCGGCTCTTCGCGGTGCGGATCCATGAATGGCTTCAAACATCGCGCACTCTTCTCCGATGTTGGCGGAACCGGCTAAACCTACCGAACCGGTGATTTGAGCGGCTACATCGCTGAGTACGTCGCCGTACAAGTTCGGCATTACGATTACATCAAATGCTTCCGGGGTATCGGCTAGTTTGGCAGCACCGATATCGATAATCCAGTGCTCGTTTTCGATTTCAGGGTATTCTGCCGCGATTTCATCGAATACTTTGTGAAAAAGGCCATCGCTCTGCTTCATGATGTTGTCCTTGGTAAAGCAAGTGACTTTTTTGCGGTTTTGTTGTTTCGCGTATTCGAAAGCGTAGCGCACAATTTTTTCGCAGCCCGGACGACTGATAAGTTTCAGACATTGCACCACTTCATCGGTTTGCTGATGCTCAATTCCTGCATACAAGTCCTCTTCGTTTTCGCGAACAATGACTACGTCCATGATCGGGTGCTTGGTTTGCACAAAGGGATGCAAGCTTTTGCAGGGACGCACATTGGAATAAAGACCTAAGAATTTTCGTGTGGTTACGTTAAGGCTTTTGTAACCTCCTCCTTGTGGAGTGGTGATGGGCGCTTTTAGAAATACTTTGTTTCTTCGGATAATGTCCCAGCTTTCTGCGGCAATTCCCGAGGTGTTTCCGGATAAATAAACTTTTTCACCCACTTCGATTTCTTCAAACTCTAAATTCGCGCCTGCGGCGGTGAGTATGCGTAGGGTAGCATCCATGATTTCGGGACCGATTCCATCCCCTTTGGCTATGGTAATTTTCATGTGTTTGTTTTATTTTGGACAAAAATAAGCATCCTATTAAATTGGCAATGCACTTCGAACATTTTGTCCTTAGCTAAACGTAACTTACGATAAACGTTCTTTTTCGAATCTCAACCGTTTCCCGACAGTATTGGAGGGAAAGGCACCGTCATGATAAACCAAATTTCCATTGACCCAGGTTTTGCGAATTTTACTGGTAAAAGTCTTTCCGGTAAAGGGAGACCAGCCGCAGCGGTAGAGGATAGGGGTGTCTTCATCGGACCACGGTTGGTGTAAATCCAGGAGCACCAGATCGGCATAATACCCTTCGCGCAGGTACCCTCGATCGGGGATTCGGTACAGTTCTGCTACATTATGACTGGTTTTTTCTACGATTTCTGTCAAGGAAAGTACGCCTTGGTGGTACCACTCCAGTAACGCAGGTAGGGCGTGTTGTACCAGCGGTCCTCCCGACATGGATTGTGTATAGGGTTGTAATTTTTCCGTTAAAGCGTGGGGCGCATGGTCGGTGGCGACAATATCCAAGCGATGGTCTTTCAAGGCTTGAAGAAGTCCTGCCCGATCGTGGGATGTTTTTACCGCTGGATTCCATTTGATTAATGCACCCTTGGTAGCGTATTCTTCTTGGGAGAACGTTAAATGATGGATGCAGGCCTCGGCCGTAATGCGCTTTTCCCGAAGGGGTATTTTACCGTCGAATAAATGGGTTTCTTTTTCTGTGGAAACGTGGTAAATATGGACGCGGTTTTGTTGTTTTCGGGCAATTTCCACCACAGTTTTTGTGGCATCATAACATGCTTGTTCGGAGCGAATGACGGGGTGTAATTCAAAGGGAATAGCGTCCCCATAAATGGAACGATAATGCGCTAATTGACGGTGAATCTCGGGTTCGTTTTCGCAGTGAAGGGCGATGAGCGTGGAACACCGTTGAAAGAGTTGCTCTAAAAACTCGGGATGATTGCAGAGGATGCTTCCTTCTTGATTGAAATAGAGGCCGTCGTCGGTGATGCCACATACCCATTCGTTGTCAACGCGCAATGCTTCTTCTAGGTTCGACCGACTTATCCCCATAAAAAAAGAATAGTTGGCTAAGGAGGTATTTGCAGCGATGCGGTATTTCTCTTCGAGCAGGTCTAAGGTTAGGGTATTGGGAAGGGTGTTGGGCATGTCCATAAAACTGGTAATGCCTCCTGCCACGGCTGCCCTGGATTCTGACTGAATGGTGGCTTTATGGGTGAGGCCGGGTTCTCGGAAATGCACTTGGTCGTCGATCATGCCTGGGATGAGCCATTGCCCTGTGCCGTCAATAACGACATCCGCAGGTTGGTGAATGCTGGCATCGATGCGTTCAATGCGTTCGTTGTGGATCAGTACATCAACGACGCGATCGCTGCCTTCGTTGATGATGCGTACATTTTTAAGTAAAGTCGTGGCCATAAATTCAACATTGCTTGGTCACGAAGATACGGTTAAAAGCGTCTTGGAACAGTTATTTATTCGCAACAATCCGAAGTTCTACCCGGCGATTTTGGATGCGTTCTTCTTCGGACTTTTCAGGTAAGGGGTAGATTGGTTTGGTTGAACCAAAGCCTTGAAAACCCAGTCGATTGTTGGAAATACCGTTGTTAACTAAGTATTCATAGACAACTTTCGCACGATTGAACGATAAATTTATGTCGTCCTCGGCAGCGCAACAAATGTGGCCTTCGATGGCTATTTTAAGTTTCGGGTTTTCTTGTAGAATAGTAAGTAAATCCGAAAGAACCGGGATGGATTGTGTCAATAATACGTCCAAACCAGGTTCGAAATTCAGCTGTTTCAGGGTGATGTTATCCCCAACTTTCGCGGAGTTTATTTTTTCGGAAAGTTTTTGTTGATAGTAAATAACCACCTTTCGATCCAAGGGGTTTTTTGTAGGTAATTCTCCCAGATCTTCCGTTAGGGTATTCATCACAAGCTCATGCTTTATGGAATCCAAAAGCGCTTTTACTGATTGGGCTCTGCGATGCGAGAGGTCCAAATTGTAAACCTCACTACCAATGGAATCCGTATACCCAACGATACGATCTACGGAAGACATTTTATTCAAAGCCTTTCGTAGTTTTTGGGTTTCTTGTTGGCTTAACTGGTCGGATACAATGAGTTGTTTCATGTTTCGATAATATCAACCGGCTCGAAGTGTTACATTTTTTATTGCACGATTAATTTTCCCGAGCCTGAAGATCCTAAATCTACTAGAAACGTAGGATTGCCGAATACTTCGATATTCCCCGCTCCTTTGATCTTATAAAACATACTGTCACTGCAATACACCCGAATGTCGCCTTTCGAAGCGTTTTCTATGCGCGCTATGTGGGTGGAAAGTTCATTGGCATGCACTTGCATTAGGGCATAATTCCACAGTTTCACTTCATGGCAAATTCCTTGTAATGTGAGCATTCCTCCGCAAGGAAAGTTGTTCCAAAAATAGAAGGTTTGACAGTTGAGATTTAATTGCGCTTGGTTTAGTTTGCTTTTTAACACCAAACCGAGTTCGTTGGCAACGATCGCTTTTTCGTTGTGAAGGTAACAGGTTTCGTTCGCAATAATCTTTGCCAGTTGCTTAAAATGCAGGGTTAATCGTATGTTGTTTTTTTCAGGATACAACCAACGCCATCGATTTTCATTGTGAACGGTCAAGGTGTTGTTTTCCAATTGAGCCTTAATGTGACTTACGAACTTAGGGTTGCCGTTAATTTCTAAAAAACTAAGGGAATCTTGGACTAATTCCACATCAAAAACATCCGCCAAAACAAGGGTGTCGTAAGCTTGGGAAAGCGGAATTGTAGCGCTTGTGAGGGGTGTTTTTTCGCAAGCGGAGAGGTAAAGGATTGCTGCAAGCAGTGATATGTGTTGGAGAAATTTCATCGATGGAAGTAATAGCCAAAACCTAATTCTGGATAATCTAATATTTGCAAGTGGGATTTCATGGAAAATTGGAGCAGAAGATTGGGGTTGAACCGCCAGCGAATGATGGCTCTATTGTACATTTTTGAGGGATGAAGGATGTCGGGAAGCCCTAAATGCCACCCTTCTTGCAAGATAAAGCTAAACGATCCGTATACAATTTCCTGAGAGGCATGCATTCCGCTGCTAAAATTATCGCGCGGTTGATAGCTGCTATTGGGTTTAACGGAAAGTTCGCTTTTTGTGGATGAATCAAAGAATAGGTCGAGGCCCGCCCCAAAGAAAAACTTATGAAACGCCCTGTATTTATATTCTGCGCTTAAGGAAGATGTGAAATACAAGGTGCTCTGTAAGGCCCGAGTATGTTTCCCACCAGCAGCGTAAATAAAAGCAAATTCGTGGGACCGTAGGCAAGGTGGAACAATCCCTTGGATCAACGCTTCTTGTTTCCCTATACTTTTTGCCAATCCTGCGTGGACATAGACCATGTTCAATCCTAAATTGGGTTCTGCCATATTGGCGTTGGAGAAATGACTAAATCGAAGGCCTGTTTCCGCACTCATGGTAGGATTCAATCGAAATTTAACGCCCAGTTGATAATCAAAATGCATGTTGAGGTGGGAACCGATGGAAATATTCAAGGGGTTTGATACGAGATCAAAACGACGGTTGCTAAAGCCTAACCCAAAACCGAATTGATGATACATCGAAAGGGTTTTTTTACGAAAAAAATAATTCCGGAAAAAGGGGTAGAGCGCCAGT
Source organism: Flavobacteriia bacterium (assembly GCA_009925805.1). GTDB lineage: Bacteria > Bacteroidota > Bacteroidia > Flavobacteriales_D > Crocinitomicaceae > UBA952. The sequence continues at coordinate 5,267 of RFQF01000053.1, forward strand.
TCCTGGCCAAAAACCTGGTTATTGCCTAGCGTGGTAAAAAACATCGTAAAACCGTATTCGGGATAGTGATACTGTTGTTCAGTTTGGTTTTTTCCCGTGGTGCGCTTAAGCCAAGAAATTTCAAACGAATTCAAGGAGTGTTGGGCGAGGTACGAAATATCGCTGTACTCCGGAATTACTAACCCTTGGTTCCATTTTAGACTTATAAAAGCGTTTTTTGTCCAAGAGCTTTGACCATAGTATGTCAGCCAACAGCAAAGTACCCCAAAGAAGCAAACACGTTTCACGGAATGTTATTTTCATCGGCATTTTTGGCGCGCTCCTCATCGAATTTAGCCCGCATCGTAGGATTGTTAGATGTGAGTTTTTTAATTGTGAGGTCTTGCGCTTTATCGTTCGCCAGGCGTAATTGGTTTGCTGAGGTTAAGAGTTCCGATTTCACTTTATTCATTTTCGCAATGGAAGCATCGATTTCTTTAATAGCTTGTTCAAAATGGGCCGAAGCGGAAAGGTAATTTTTCGAGAAGCCTTCTTGGAAATTGGTCAATCTTGCTTCGAAGCCTGTAATATCCACGTTTTGGTTGCGTACCTTCGCCAATTCTTGTTTGTAAACCAAGGAATTCAAGGCCGCATTGCGCAGTAAAGTAATCATCGGGATGAAGAACTGCGGTCGAATCACGTACATTTTCTCAAAGTGGTACGAAACATCGACAATGCCGGTGTTGTATAAATCGCTGTCCGCTTCGAGCATGCTCACGAGCACGGCGTATTCGCATTTTTTTTGGTTTCGGTCCTTGTTGAGTTCCTTGAAAAAATCTTCGTTCTTCTTCTTGGAGGCGCTTTCGTCGCTTTCGTTTTTCATTTCGAACATGATCGAAACAATTTCCACGTTATGTTCGTCGAATTCACGGTAAATAAAATCGCCTTTACTTCCCGAAGAGGCATCGTTGTCTTTTTTGAATTCGGCTTTTGGAAAAGCCAAAGCCCTTATTTTATTGAATTCATTTTCGCAATGCTGCTCTAACGATTCTCCCACCATTTTTGTAGACAGGCGCATTTTCATGTCTTTAGCTTGCTGAAGCTGCTCTTCTTTGTATTGAATAATCGCATTAAACCGTTGGCTTTCCGACTGCATTTCTTGCCGTAAGGTGGATTCTAAGTTCTGTTTTTCCAGTTCCTTTTTCTCCAAGGCGTTTTTCAAGGCCTCGCGCTCCATTTCTCCGTTGGAAACGGCCTGGGTGATGGCTAAGGTTTTTTCCGTTTGAAAATTGCTCAGTTGTGCTTTCAAGGTAACCAATTCGCTTTCCTTTAACGCCAAACTTTCGGAAAGTTGTCGGTTGGCTTCAGCTTTTAGCAACGCGATTTCTTGCTCTTTTTTAGCCATTTCGAGGTCAAAATTGCTTTTTAAGCTCGTTTCAGCCAACGCCAGCGCATCGCTTTTTTCTTTTTCTGCCAACAACAACCGTTGATTTACCTCTGTTTCGAATTCAGTATTGCGCACTTGCTTTAGGATTTCGGCAAACCCTGCTTGATCTAAGTTAAAAACCGATTGGCATTTTGGACAAATGACATCTTTCATATGGGGAATATTTTAGAAATACTAAATTAATCAATATCGAACAAGCTTTTCATCCACGATCGGCTTTTGTTCAAAACTAAAATTACCAACGAAATAGCTTTTTTACTTCTACACCCTTCAAGGTTTTTAGCACCAAATAATGAATTCCTTTCGACATCCAAGGGTCCAATTCCAGCGGATAGGTTCCCGGACCAAGCAATCGGTAAGCATGATGGAGGATGCGGTGAGCATGGCTGTGGCATTCAATTCAGGAAAAGTAAGTCCATGCACCTTCAAGCGGGCTATTCGGTAATTTCGGTAGGGTAAATTCACATTATCCCATTGCGCATAGGCAAGATACAGGTTTTCGGAGCAATAGGAATCGCTCTTCTCGGATAGTAAACTTGGGTACCAAACCCTTTGCGGAGCGCCGGGATTTTTTACAAGGAGGGTGGCTGCTGACCACGTTGCTAAATCGAAGGAGGAGGTATAATAGATGCCTTGATCCTTCCAATCATGATACACTAAAAACCAAACGCGCAAGGGAGCGTAATAGATTAAGGAGGGATTTCCGCCGGCATATTTTCCCTTCGAAAAGGGAAGTGCATCTCCTTTTCCTTGGATTCCGTTGGACGAGAACGATCCGTTGTTGTATTTGAACCATGTTCCCGGTTTTCCAAGCGGGTCGTACGATTGGGCTACACCAATCCCATTGGGACAGACATAAAATGCCAGCCAGCGCTGGTGGGCGCTGTCACGAACCACGGTAAAGTCGCCTGTGCCTCCCCACGTGGGAGTCTTCGGTTTATCCTGCCACGTCGTGATGATTTGTCCGTTTTTCACCCAGGTTTTTCCTCCATCGAAGCTTTCACACTGTGCGGCGCTTTTCCAAGCGATTTTCTCGGGGTTATCATGTCCCGGGAATTCGTGGTCTTCGGCATGATAAAATCCAAGCCAGTGCATTGAATCCAGCGGAAAAACGGCATAAAGCCAGGCTCCACCGTTGTCGTAGGAACCCGCCCCTCCTTTACTTAACACCATGCCCCAAATGGAATCCTGATGCATCCACGAACTTCCAGAACTGATGTACGATTCATACCCCGCCCATACATGAACCAAGGTGCTGTCATGGAGCGCAAAGTATGTAATGTGACCGTCAGGAAAGCCAGGATATATGGGAATGCCGGGGTTTGGTACAATAACCGAGGAAGATTCAACTTCCAAGAGCTGGGCGTAGTAAGGAGCGATCTTGCCGAACGAAACTATGAACATTAAGAAAATCGCTTTGGCTAACTTGCGCATTCGAATTCCTTTATTTCTTGGATAGGTTCAGACGGCTTTGCATTGTCCGCAGTAGCATAACTAACCCTCCATGCTGGAAGCTCCTTGTTTTTCTAACAGAAACCACGTGATGTCGTCTTGCGGAAAGGAGGTGTCACGTTTGTAAGCGAACCCATAATCAACCAAGCGCAAATCCGGGAAAGTATCCAACAGTTCACCGGCAAAATCCCGCTTAAACAAGCGATCGTTGTGTCCGCGATACGTTACCGTAACAGGTGAGGGGTTGTAATACTCACAGATTAAAAGGTACTTGCTGCTGGCGTCGTACAATTTTTGGTAAACCAAGGGTAGCATTTCAGGGTTGATGTGAATCAACACCCCTTTAATCAGGGCAATCTCATATTTTTCCTGGGAGGAGTATTCAAAGATAGACCCATTGTAAACGTGGTCTGCTCCTAACAATGCGCTTAATTGGGCAGCGGCGGTATGGTTAAGTTCAATCCCTGAGGCCACGATGGAAGGAAAAAGCAACTTAATTGCGCGAAGGTTCATGCCAATGTTGGCGCCAAATTCGATGATAGAAGCCGGTTTTCCCGTTTGTTTTAACGCCTTCGAAAAGAAATTCAAATTTGCCGCAAGGTATTCTTGGCTTTGATTCCGCGCAATGTATTCGTCTCCAAAGGTTCCCGCCCAAAAGGCCTCTTGTTCGGTTTTAAAACTCATTCCTCCTTGCGTGCTATTTTGAACATCCGAGGATCGTACCCGATTTCGTCCACCAACTTGAGAATGAAATCATCGGTAAGCCCTTTTTCTTTTGGTGTGGTAAAGTGCACCGCCAAAGTACTATCCTTGTAGATGCCTTCTGCCCCTTTTTTCGTGAGCAAGTCCATAAATTTTGGAGAAAGGAATGGACACATCAAAGCGTGAGCGTCTGCCGTGACCGTATACTTGATGGTTTTTTGCGCCGTGGCATGGATCGCAAGTGCTGTCAATACCGAGAAGAAGAGTGTTTTCATAGGTGAATTATCGAATTATAGTTAAATGTCCGTGACGTGTTTTCATTCCGCTTTCAATTTTATAAAAATAAACACCTGCCGTTAATTCGTTTGAAAAAAAGTCCTTTCCGTTAAACGGCACATCGTTTCTTGAAAATTCATAAACAAGTTGACCCCAACGGTTAAAAATGGACATGGTATATTCGAGGCATTCATCTAATATCTGATCCATGGCCAAAGAATCGTTTATACCATCGCCATCCGCCGTAAGGACATTTGGAATCGTTTGATCATCGAGTGATTCCTCAATGATTAAATTGACGTTTTGTGTTATTGAATATACACAAAGGAAGTCATTCGTCACTACAAACGTCACGGGGAAACTCCCTGAATTAGGAAACTGATGGGAATAAATCAAAGAGTCATCCCCCAAATTTTGGGTTCCAATTAACCAACTGATATCGATAATATGTTCGTTCGCCGGAAATGAACCGGTTAATGTAGCGACATAATCGCAGAGTTGTGCATAGGTGAAGGACGGAACAGGGTTGGTGGGAACGTCAAAGGTTTGGGTAATGGTGTCGGCACAAAGCAATGGTTGGGTGGTAACGATCAAGGTCATCGAGGCCGGACCCGGTTGATTGTAGTTATAGCTAATGGTAGCATTTTGACCGGGCAACGTAACCCCATTTACCGACCATTGGTAGGAAAGCGGGTCGTTAAACGGCGGATTCGCGGTACTCGTGCTGGTGAAACTCACTTGCGTTGAATGGCAGTCCAAGAGGTGGGTGAAATTCGCGTTAGGCAATGCATGCGATTGCACCACCATCGTATCTCGATTAATGCAACCGTTGGTATCAGTTACTTCGACAATTTGGTTAATGGAACCTACCGAGGCGATCGGAAAATTAACGTTGTTTCCGGGGCTTCCATTCCAACTGTAAGTCACGGGAGCATTGGAATATGCAACAAGAGATACATTTTCCCCTACACAAACAAGGGTATCATTTCCAGCAAAAACATCGGGTTTAATAACGGTGAAAGAATCTGTATATACGCAGTACTGTGGAATCGTATACAGCGCAGTATAGCCTCCTGTTGACAAGCCGGCTGGAGTAAAAAGACCCGTGTTGGAAATATTGGTTCCACTCCAATTTCCTCCTGGGGGGGATGCGGAAAAGTTCATCGGTCCCGAACTGCTGCAAATGAAATTTGGAATGTTCGTTTGAGGATCAATAACATGTACATAGCGTATCATGGTGTCCGAATTCGCTCCACAAGTTGAGTATAAATAAACCGGATAAACCCCTGGTGATGAGAAGGTTATTGCCGGATTGGTCGTCCCATTAAAATACGAGGTATCGATGCTCCACTGTTGAAAGCAGGTTAAGCCAATTACCGTAATGTTGGTAAGAAAAACGGAATCATTCACACAAACAGTGGTGTCAGAAATATTAAAATTGGGAATGCTGGTGCAGGCTTGGCAGAGATAGGCGTCATCTGGAACAAAATTCACGGGATTAATGCCAGGAACATCATGAATCATGTTAATGGGTTGATTGGTTCCCGCTGTGGTAGCGGTCAAGGCCACAGGACTGGTTTGGAGTTGTGGAGAAAACACCTGGCAACTAACGAACCCTAAACTGTCCGTTTTTATAAACAGGGGGTCAAAACTTCCATCTTGGTTACCGAAATAGGGGGAGGTGGTTATGGCGGATATGGAAAAACCGTTATCGTTGTTGTACTTTACCCCAATTCCTTTGTCGCGATCTTGGCCTCCGTAGGTACGCGACCATTGCAAGGTACCGTTCGGGGTTAGGGTAAATAGCAGGATATCTTTTTCACTCATGGCTTCATAGATATGTGCTGCAGGGTTGGCGCCGGTGTTAAACGAATCCGAGTTTCCTAAAATAGCGTAACCCCCGGGATGCAAGATAATATCCCGTGATTGATCTCTCCCGGCCGAACCGAAAGCACGGCTCCAAACCACCGATCCATCCACAAGGGATAATTTAGCCACCAAGATGTTTTCTCCGGCCAGGCTGCCTAAATAGGTAGGAGACGTAACAATAACGGTATTGTCGGATAAGTCAACCACGCCTTTGCATGACCAGATAGTTTGATCTTGATCGGTCCATCCGCTACCTCCATACGATTTATTCCAAAGGAAATTTCCCGTAGCGTCAACACGAGCAGCCGTAATGTCTTTTCCTATTCCTGCCCCAACGCTTGTGAAAATGATATCGCCGTTAGGAAGTTCATCCAGCCACAAGCCCATGTCCCCCATGCCATTGATTTGCCGGCTCCAAAGAGGTAATCCCGTGTTGTCGGTGCGCATTAAGTAAAGGACGCCCCCGGTACGACCTAGGCAAATGATATCACCATTGGCTGCCTCGGTGGAATACATCATCCATTCAAAA
>RFQF01000054.1 GCA_009925805.1 Flavobacteriia bacterium
ACCCACGCCGTGGTGGGAGGGAAAGTGAAATTCAAGGACCTTGGACTCATGATTGTAGATGAAGAACAAAAGTTTGGGGTTGCCGTGAAAGACAAACTGAAAACGCTCCGAGCGACGGTTGATACCCTTACCCTTACCGCCACGCCAATACCAAGAACCTTGCAATTTTCGCTGATGGGCGCGCGAGATTTAAGCATCATCAACACTCCTCCGCCTAACCGTCAACCGGTGCTTACAGAAATAATTACGTTTGAGGAAGAAATCATTCGAGACGCCATTGCCTACGAAGTTAGCCGGGGCGGACAAGTGTTTTTTGTGAACAACCGTATTTCCAACTTGATGGACATTGCCGGGTTACTGGTACGACTTTGCCCTGGTTTGCGTGTGGGAATTGGACATGGCCAAATGGAGGGAGAAAAACTCGAAAAAGTCATGATGGATTTTATGGAAGGCCATTATGATGTGCTGCTTGCCACAACCATTATTGAATCGGGAATCGATATTTCCAACGCAAATACCATCATTATCAACGAAGCCCATGCTTTTGGGTTAAGCGATTTGCACCAATTGCGGGGCAGGGTAGGAAGAAGCAATAAAAAAGGGTTTTGTTACCTTATTGCCCCTCGGTTCAGTGTGTTAAATTCCGAGGCACGGAAACGCCTGGAAGCACTGGTTCAGTTTTCAGATTTGGGCAGCGGTTTCAACATCGCCATGAAAGACCTGGACATACGTGGAGCCGGGAACATGCTCGGGGGAGAACAAAGCGGGTTCATTTCGGAAATTGGCTTTGAAATGTACCAGAAAATTCTCAACGAAGCGCTCCAAGAATTAAAAGAATCGGATTTTAAAGAGCTTTTTGATGAACGAACTACGGACAGTTTTCAGTCGTATGTCAATGAATGCGTTTTTGAATCGGATTTTGAAGTCCGTTTACCAGATACCTATGTCAACAATGTCGCAGAACGATTGAGCCTCTATCAAGGAATGGACAACCTGAAGACGGAAGCAGAACTCGAACTATTCAGCAAAGAACTGATAGATCGCTTTGGTCCTATTCCGAAGGCCGGAAAAGAATTGTTGTTTTCATTTCAATTGCGTTGGTTGGGGCAAGAATTAGGGTTGGAACGAATCGTGGTGAAATCCGGAAAACTCGTCGGAACCTTCATTTCCAATCCACAATCCCCTTTTTACGAAACGGAACGGTTTACTCAAATTCTCCGCCGAATGAATACCTTAGGCCAAGGATATCGTCTCGAGCAAAAAGCCGATAAACTTAGGATGCATATTGAACCAATTGCCCATATTAAGGACGCCTTTGAAAAACTACAAGTACTCAAAGAACAGGAGCTACAAAACGTCCACTAACATTGCTTAAATTTACCCGGTTAATCTTCGCAACATGCAAACATTTCAAAACTATATTTTAGGCCATTGGGTCAGCGGACAAGGGGTAGAAATCGAACAATTCAATGCCCTTACCGGGGCAAAAATCGGTGAGGTTTCAAGCGTAGGTATTGATTTCGAAGAGGTATTGCACTTCGGGCCCTCACCGGAGCCACCCGCATTGATTCATGGATCGATATTGAAGGGGGAATCGGTAATTTATTTGCCAACGCATCGTTGCGCCGCCAATTTCCTGATTTACCTTATTATGTGGACGGAAGTGCGGCCCCACTTTCAAAAAACGGCACCTTCATCGGGCACCACATCATGCTCCCAAAACAAGGCGTAGCAGTTCATATTAACGCCTTTAATTTTCCGGTTTGGGGAATGTTGGAGAAAATTGCCGTGAATTTTATGGCAGGAGTTCCTGCGGTGGTGAAACCTTCGGAGTATACCAGTTTTTTAACCGAAGTGGTAGTAAGAGACATTATTTCCTCCAATATTTTACCGGAAGGCGCCTTACAACTCATTGTAGGCTTGGGGAGAGGTATCCTCGATCATGTGCAAACCGAAGATACGGTAACCTTTACCGGTTCGGCAAAAACGGGAAAAGCGCTGAAGGCACTCCCGCAAATTGCGGAACGCAGTGTTTCCTTTAATTTAGAAGCCGATTCCTTAAATGCGTGCATTCTCGGGGAAAAGGCCGTTCCTGGAACACCAGAATTCGATCTGTTCATTAAAGAAGTGGTTAAAGAAATCACCATCAAAACCGGGCAAAAATGTACTGCTGTGCGTCGAATTTTTGTGCCTGATTCGCTCATTGAAGACGCGCAGTCCGCCTTAGCCAAACGCTTGGCCTCTACCGTAGTGGGGGATCCTTCCGTAGAAGGGGTACGCATGGGCGCACTGGTGAGCCACTTGCAACGCGACCGAGTCCGTGAACATGCTACAACCCTCGCTCGCACACAGAATTTGGTGTACGGTTCCATCGATGAGGTCCTCGTGCAGGGTGCTGACGCTAAGCTTGGCGCTTTCATTTCTCCTTTACTCTTTAGAAATAATGATCCCTTCGAAAATACCGACGTGCATGACATCGAGTGCTTTGGTCCCGTAGCGACCTTAATGCCCTACAAATCTATGGACGACGCCATTACCTTGGCCCGTATGGGTAAGGGATCGTTGGTTTCGTCCATTGTAACACCGGACGATCAAGAGGCAATGGACTACGTGCTAGGGGCGGGAAGCATGCATGGAAGAGTATTGGTGTTGAACGAACGCTGCGCCAAAGAAAGTACTGGCCACGGTTCTCCCATGCCCTTGCTTACCCACGGCGGTCCGGGCCGAGCGGGAGGTGGGGAGGAAATGGGAGGTAAACGAGGCGTATTGCATTATTTGCAGCGTACCGCCATTCAGGGGCACCCCACAACGATTTCTAAAATCACCCAACAGTTTCAAGTAGGTGCGGATATGCCCGAGGCCAATCCCCATGTGTTTCGAAAGCACTTCGAAGAATTGGTGATCGGCGAGACCGTGTTCACCCACAAGCATACCGTTACCGACGCAGATATTGTCAATTTTGCAAACGTTTCTGGCGATAATTTTTATGCCCACATGGATGCCACATCGCTGGAAGGGACCATTTTTGAACGCCGAGTCGCACATGGATATTTTGTGCTTTCCAAAGCAGCTGGGTTGTTTGTGGACCCTAAGAAAGGCCCTGTATTGTTGAATTATGGCATTGAAGAAGCACGTTTTACGAAACCGGTGTATCCTGGAGCAACTTTAGGGGTTCGATTTACAGTGAAAGAAAAAACTGATCAAGAAAAACGAAACGAAGAAGACATTGCCAAAGGCATTGTGAAGTTTTTAGTGGATGTGTATGACGAGACGAGCGAAACGGTGGCGTTGGCGACGATTCTAACCATGGTGAGGAAGATCGATCAGTCCAAGTGATTCCACAACTCCCAACTTTTTAAGGCTTGCGCGTGCAGCATGGGTAAACCGTTCAGGGTAGTAGCGCCTCTTTTTTTTGCCTCCGATAAGAAAAGGGTTTCCATAGGATTATAAATTAAATCCACCACCAAGTGACTAGATTCAATCCCTTCAAATAAGGGTAACGGACAAGCCTCCGAGCTTGGAAACATACCCACGGGGGTGCAATTTACAATGAGTTTGCACGCCCCAAGCATTGTTTCATTCACGGATGGGTACAAATACACATTAGGACCCGTCTTTTCCCGGCTTAGAAAATTAACTTGAATGCCGAGGTTTCGTAAAACATGCGCCACGGCTTTGGAGCTGCCACCCGTACCCAGGATTAAAGCGCGTTCATGGTGGTAGGTTAAAAAGGGTTTAATGGATTGGTGAAATCCAAAAGCGTCGGTGTTGTATCCGAGCGTTTTACCTCCTCTAAAAACCACGGTGTTGACCGCTCCTATGGCGCTTGCCTCGACGCTTAGCTCGTCCAAATACGGGATGATGGTCTCTTTGTAGGGTATCGTAACGTTGAGTCCGTGGTAGGAGCCAGAAAACAAGGAAGGAATGGCGGTAATTTCCTCCATTGGGATCAATTCGTACGATCCCTGGATTTGATGTGCTTCAAAATAGGCACTAAAAAACGCGGGCGAAAAACTATGCTCCAGCGATTTTCCAATTAAACCGAATTTTTTCATGGCACAACGATTTCAGGGCGGTAGTCAAAATAGATGGTGTTGAAGAGCTTTCATTGCCCGAAAATGAAAGGAGCCCAATGCTTATGTATAAGTTTCTCCAATTGAAAACAGTTTACCATTATTTACCTAAGAACCTTGGGTACAATTTCTTCAATGCAGAACCTTGGATTAACATCAAAAGTAGCATATTTCCTTCGTTAGTTAACGAAGCCTTTCGTATTTTTACCTCAAAAAAGAACATGAAACCTTACTACGCCTTGTGCCTTTCCATGATGTGCTTGCTAACATCGACTTTTGCCCAAAATCTTCGCAGCGTTTCGTTGCCATGGGAACCGATAACGCATGAAGCACTTCCTGCTCAAAATTCACCGAGAATAGTCGCCTCTTCGGCCGCGTATTATTCTTTAGAAACAACCGGGCTTTTGGAAGCTTTTCAAGGAATTACCTACCGAGAAGGCCCACAAAACGGTTTCGTAGCACAAATTCAACTCCCTTTTCCCGATGGAAGCCTACACACCTTTTCCGTGAAAAGAAACCAAACAATGCACCCTCAATACAATGCCCTATTTCCCGAAATCATGACCTTCGATGCCTATCCTTCGGATGCATCAGGAGCTTATGGAAAATGGGACATCACCCCAAGGGGTTTGCATGCCATGATTTTCATTCCTGGTCAAAGCACGATATTTATTGATCCTTTGTTCGAGGGGGACACAAAGCATTATGTGGTTTATCGAAAAAAAGATTTTACCACCCAAAAACACCTGAGCTGCGATGTGCAAGAGTTCCTTACTGCCAAACCAGAATCCAGCCTGAAAACAATGAATGGAACGTGTGAACTGCGCACGTACAGGTTAGCGGTTGCTGCTACGGGGGAATACACTGCGTTTCACGGAGGAACGGTTGCTTTGGCAGCAGCAGCGCAAGTAGTGACCATGAACCGAGTGAATGGCGTCTATGAAAAAGATGTCGCGATTACAATGGTAATTGTGCCTAATAATAATTCCTTGATTTACACCAATGCGGGGAGCGATCCCTACACCAACGGAACACCTGGAACGATGATTAATCAGAATCAAACTACGGTGGACAACATTATTGGCAGCGCGAACTACGATATCGGCCACGTTTTTGGCACCAACAGTGGCGGATTGGCCGGCCTTGGCGTGGTCTGTACTGGAGGTCAGAAAGCGCGAGGCGTAACGGGAAGCGCAGCACCGATTGGCGACCCGTTCGATATCGATTACGTGGCCCACGAAATGGGGCATCAATTTGGAGGTAACCATACCCAAAACAACAACTGCAACAGCGTGGCGGCCGCGCGCCGTGAACCCGGAAGTGCCAGCACCATTATGGGGTATGCGGGCGTTTGCGCACCCAACGTACAAAACAACAGCGATGATTACTTTCATGGATATAGTTTGCAAGAATTTGGCAATGAAATTTTAAGTGCAGGTCACCAATGTGAGGTGATCACCGCCTTGAACAATACCGCGCCAACCATTCATTCTACCAGCGGCAATATCGTAGTGCCGATTTCCACTCCTTTCGTATTAACCGGCCATGCCACCGATCCAGACGGGGACGTTTTAAGTTTTTTATGGGAGCAAATGAATAACGAGGCTTCAACGCAACCCCCGGTTGCTACATCGGTGGGCGGACCCAATTTTAGAAGTTATGACCCGTCGCTAGATTCAAACCGTTATTTCCCTAGCCTGGCCTCTTTAGCCTCAAACGGCCCCTTTACTTGGGAAGTTTTGCCTTCTGTGGCGCGTGTCATGCCCTTTCGATTAACGGTCAAGGACAACCATGCTGTGGGGGCGTGCAATGATTACACAGAAATTTCTGTTACAACCCATGCCGCTGCCGGTCCCTTTGTGGTGAATTATCCTTCCGCCGCAGGAATATCTTGGCCAGGAGGAAGCAGCCAAACGGTCACGTGGTCGGTGGCAAATACCAATGCAGCGCCTATTTCTTGCAGCAATGTGCGGATTCTTCTTTCGGTTAATGGGGGACAATCCTATCCCTACGTACTTTCCTCCTCCACCGCCAATGACGGTTCCGAAACCATTGTGTGCCCGAATTTCACCACCAATACCGCAAGAGTAATGGTCATTTCCTCGGCAGGTACTTTTTTCGATATTTCGAATAATAACTTCACGATAACGTGCAATGGACAAGACGTTCCTACGTTCAACGCATTCCCTTCGGTGTGCCAAAACGATGCCTCATTTACCTTACCTACAACCTCCAATAATGGCATCCCCGGAAGTTGGAACCCCGCGTTGAATCTCGGAACGATTGGCACATCGACGTACAACTTCGTTCCTATTGCTGCGGCTTGTGCTACAACAACACCCGTTCAGGTGACGGTCATCGCAGCGGCTACACCGACGTTTACTGCCTGGTCAAGTGTGTGCCAATTCAGCACCGTTACCCTTCCTACGACCTCGAACAATGGTGTTTCAGGCACTTGGAGCCCTGCTGCAAGCAGCCAGAATGCAGGAACAACGGCCTATACCTTTACTCCGAATCCAGGGGTATGCGCAAGTACGGTGAGCCAATCGCTGCAAGTACTTCCAATGCCAAACAATGGCGTTACCGTGACAGGCATCACCCTGAGCGCGCAACAAAACGGAGCAACCTACCAATGGATAAATTGTACAACAAACCAACCCGTTCAAGGGGCTACCAGCCAAAGCTTTACGACTTCCCAACCAAGTGGAAATTTTGCCGTGGTGATTACGCAAAACGGTTGTCAAGACACCTCGGACTGTTTCTTTGTGGATCAATCAGGGCTCCAAGAAACAGCGATTGATTATTCCATTCAACCCAACCCAAGTACGAACGATGTGATGATTTCTTGGAACGGTACAGTGAACGCATTACGGCTTGTTGATGCCTCGGGTAAAACGGTTTGGGAGCGCAATACCGAAGGAGAAATGAATGCGGTGGTCCCTGGATATGCTCTCGCAGCGGGCGTATATTATTTGACATTGGAGCATGCAGGAGGAAGACAAACCGCTAAATTGATGAAGCATTGATACGCTGCGTTTTTGTTGGATTATTCTTTGCGTTTTACACCCTGTGTTCGGCGCAGTGCTCCTATTTTTTGACAGGAAGGCCTTTCGGTTTCGAACGGAACAATGCCATCAAGGAGGTGGGTTTTCGCTGGGGCATTACGGTGTGTTATGCCGGAAATGATGTGGCGGAGGAACTGGGGTTGAGTGCGATTGCGGCAGCCAACGACACGGTCCAAGTTCGCATGGAAAAAACCCATGGTGCGGCGTGGTTAACCGCGTTTTATCAAGAGGTCGACCGGGAGGAGCAATGGCAGAATAAAGTGCGCATGGCCCTTGCTAAAAAGGAAGAGAAAGGCGAAAAAAATCAATATATTTTGGTAAGGAATTTAGGAAAAGGCTTGTGCGAGGTCTTTTTGTTGGATGCATCAACTGCCAAGACCCAATGCCTAAGTTGGTACCGTGGTAAGGTAAAAAGGAAGGTCAAACTTACAAAACAAGCGAGTGAATGCACCCTTCCCTACGGCTTTCCGGAGAATGGGATAATAAAATAAGCGGTTGGAAGCAAGGGTATTAAAATCTACGGGAAGTTGGTATGTGATTGAAACGGAGGTAGGTGCCGTTCATGCCGCACGACTTCGGGGACGCTTGCGACAAGGGGAGAAGAAATTAACCAATCCCATTGCTGCGGGTGATCGAGTCTTGCTGAGCGATGAAAAAGACGACGAGGGCAACTATGCGATCGAAAAGGTCCTCCCAAGGTTGAATTACCTCTCACGAAAAGCTACCAACCTCAGCAAGGAAATGCAGTTGTTAGCCGCTAACATAGACACCTTCTATCTGGTAGTGACCCTTCGTTTACCGGAAACACATCCCTTGTTCATTGATCGTTTTCTGGTCGCTGCGGAGTCTTTTCGAATTCCTTCCGTGTTGCTTTTTAACAAAACCGATTTATACGAGGAAAAGGATAAGGTGCGTTTTTTAGAATGGAAAACCCTTTACGAGGCGATTGGATATCCTTGCTATCCCATTCAATCCAACGATCCCACGAGTTTAGGCTTTTTAAAGGAACTTATTCGCAATAAACAGGTAATGTTAGGGGGCAACAGCGGAGTAGGGAAAAGCTCCTTGGTGAATGCTTTGGATCCGGGCTTGGACCTGCGTACAGGAACTTTATCAACCGCACACCGCCAAGGAAAGCACACCACCACGTTTGCCGAAATGCACAAACTCGCCTTTGGCGCTTACATCATTGATACACCGGGAATTCGTTCCTTTGGTTTGATTGATTTGGAGAAAGCGCATTTGCCACACTATTTTCCGGAATTCCGCGCGCGCATGGAGAACTGCCGGTTTAACAATTGCATGCACCTGAATGAACCGGGATGCGCCGTGCGAGAGGCCTTAACTTCGGGGGAAATACACCCTCAACGCTATGCCCATTACGTGGCCATGTTGGAAGAAAACGAAGACGAACCCTACCGAAGAGATAAATACGCATGAGGGTATTAATTCAACGGGTGAAAGAGGCTTCGGTAACGGTGGAAGATGAGGTAATTTCCAGTATAGGTAAAGGTTTGTTGGTGTTCTTGGGAATCGCATCCACCGACGATTTTTCGGACATCGATTATGTGGTCAACAAAACCCTTGCCTTGCGTATTTTTTCCGATAAGGAGGGTAAAATGAACTTAGATGTAAAGGAGATCGGAGGGGAAATACTTCTGATCAGCCAATTTACGCTACTAGCCTCCACCAAAAAAGGAAATCGACCGAGTTTTATAGAAGCAGCGCCTCCGAATATTGCACTGCCATTATATCAACAGGTCATCGCACAATTCGAAAAATTGCTTGTAGCGTCCATAAAAACAGGTAAGTTTGGTGCAGATATGCAAGTTGACTTGGTGAACGATGGCCCCGTTACTGTTTGGATCGACTCGAAAAATAAAACTTAATAACCCGATGCTTTTTCTTTAGTATCGATGGTGTACATCAAGCCTATATTGATTCCTGCAGAAGCCGCACGCGTCTTGGCGTAGGTGGGATACGCGATTGAATTATCCAAAGCAGTGCCGTAGGCATCTACCCCGCGTGCATCCTTGATGCCGTATTGCAACCTGAGGCCGAATATGAATCCAAGCGGAATGCTTTTGAGTAGTTTTCGGTTGACACCAAAGCCAAGGAATGCCGTGGAATAACTTTTTGCGTATTCGCTAATCGCGTCATTTGTTGTTGGCAATAGATTCTCTCTTGTATACAACGCTTTGCGCACTTTATTGTATTGGGCGCCAAGTTCTACATACACCCCCCCTTTATTTTGGAAACGCAAAAATAAGGGCAGTTGAAAGGTGCTAAGCGCTACTTTTGAGGAATAATTGCTGCCTAAAATTACGCCACTATATTCCGCATTGTGTTTGCCAAAGTTGAATTCCGTGCCTATTCCCAAAAAACCTAGGCGCATCCCCAATCCAAGACCGTAGTGGCTACCCCAGCTAGGAGCATAATCTTGTTCTGCGCCTTGATCGGAAATATTTTTATTGAACAACCAAGTAGAATTGAACTGCCCTTTGGCGGTGATATCCAAGCCTACTTGCGCTTCAATCATCAACGAAAAAGCAACAAGACCTAAAAAGGTTATTAAAAATTTCATGCGTTAATTTTTACAAGGATACAAAAAAAAACAATTAGTCTTTCGATTGCCGAAGATAGAAAAAATAAAACACACCCTCTTTCTTATCGAGCAATTCCATTTCCGCCATGTAATAGGGGGTTTGTAGTTTTTCGCCCGAGCGATACTTAGGCTTAAAGTTACTATTACTCACCAAGATGTTGTAGCCGTCACCGCTATTGATATAGGCTTTTTCGATTACCCAAGAGAAACCTTCCGGCACCGTTAAACTACCACCTCCATAACACGACCGAATCAAAGTGGTGTCTTGGGAAAACCCAAAGGCTGCGAGCAATAAGGTCAAAAGAAAGATTCTATGTTTCATGGTACAATATTGAATTCAATCGCCGAATATCCTCGAGCACAAAAGCTGGAATTCGTACAGGTACAAATCGTGGATCCTGCCGGTACCCATATCGGCAATTGCGTCATTTGTTCGCCAGCTGAATGTGTCCCAAAACTAATCGGAATGTTGTTGATGGCTAAGTACCGGCCATAGTAAAAATACCAAGTGGTAGGAACCCCACACGATGAAAAAAACGACTGATTGCCTCCCGAAGTGGCCGCTGCGTAAACATCTTGATCGTTGGCGAAAACGCTTTCGATTTTCCATACTTTTCCCGCCGGCACCGTTTGAGGGGCATCCGTATTGCTGATGATTTTGACCTGGTTGAATTGCAAGTTGCCTTGCGCGTTAATTAAGCCAAAGCAGGAGGCAGTCAAGAGAAGAAAAAGTATTCTCATGGTACGATGTTAAATTCTATTACACTAATAAACGTTTTTGCGGTAACATTTGGAGGTGGGCAGATGCATGAATTCCCAAAGGCCCCGGGATCAGGATTACAGGTTTTTGTCTCTCCTGCTAAGGTGCTTCCCGCGGGTAACCAAAGCGGAGATCCGGTATTACCTGCACTGGATTTTACACCATTGATGGTCATGGGATTTGAAGCGGAGACCTGGCAAGTTTGTGTGGTGTAGCTCGTCCATAATTGAGAAGAACCATTGCATGGAGCACAAACACCGCTTCCACTGCTTGCTTGTAAATAGGGAACCGCTTGATATATAATGTTATCAATCTTCCAAACTTTACCAGCAGGAACCGTTGCCGTATTGTTATCAATCAACAATACCTGATTGAACTGAAGGTTCCCTTGCGCAAGCACGGTACGATGTAAAGGAAGGAATAGAAGAGCGCACATTAAAAAGAATATTTTCATGGGAACAGTTTTTCGGGATAAAGATAATTCTTTCTTAATTATTCCTATATTAGCTAACGATTAGTTCGAAGTTAACATTTATATCTCATTGATTTCTATATCCATAGCCCCATGAAAAAAATTTTAACGCGCTGGACCTTGTTTCTTTTCCTCGTTTTTCAATGCGTTGCCTTAGCACAAGCTCCGGAAGGCATTAACTACCAAGCCGTGATTCGCACTTCCTCAGGAACATTAGTCACCAACACCCTAGTAGGCATTCGTGTGCAAATCAAGCAAACCTCTGCCACAGGAACCGTGGTTTATGCCGAAAGGCAATCGGTGGCCACTTCCAATTTTGGGTTGGTCAACCTGGTGATTGGTCAAGGTACGGTGTTGTCGGGAACCTTTGCCAACATCAATTGGTCCACCGGAAATTATTGGGTCAGCTTAGGGATAGACTTTGCTAATGGAACAAACTACGTGGATTACGGTTCACAACGCCTCATGAGTGTACCTTACGCTTTGTACGCAAAAACGGCGGGCGTACAGCTTAA
>RFQF01000055.1 GCA_009925805.1 Flavobacteriia bacterium
CCTTTCAAAGGTACGGATTTACGGTATGATTTTCTCCAAAATTTGACTCACGGCGGGACAGATTTGGCTATTTTTTAAGGTTAGCTTTGCTATCTGATGGATGTTTTTTCGGTCAGTATGTGGGCACAAATGCCGCTTCTTTCATGCGCAAATGTTTGGAGATTCTCCGAATGTCGGCGTCGCGAAAAATAGGGGAGGTTGTTTTACAGCAATTCGCACAATCTAAGCAGTTGATTTGTTGAAAAACATCTTCGTGGGCTTGATGAAATAGACTATCGAGCTGTTTGTTTTTCTTGTTTTTGCGCAAAAAAGAATGGATTTCAACTTCACGACCCTTGCTTTTGTCAAGTAAAGCTTTCAATTCTTCATTCATAGAAGCTTATTTTGAATGGTTTAAATATTTTTTATCAAACCAAAAAGTACCCAATGGCACGAGTGCCATAAGCCATGCGATCACGAAAAACGCAGCGGATTGGCGCGATGGAACACCGTAAATTAGTACCCAAACACAATAAGCAATAAATAAGATGCCGTGAATCATACCCACAAAAAAATTCGGTTCAGGGATATGCAACAAATACTTGACGGGTACTGTAATTCCGAAACAGAGGTAAGAGATTCCTTCGGCGATGGCTAGTCGTTTCAACCAAGTTTTTGATTTCATATAAATTGCTTTTTTAGGGTTTCTAGTTGCTGGACTACATCTCGATAGGTTGCGGCCTGAATAAAGTCCAATTCTTTGGCGGCTTGTTGCATGCGTTTCTTTTGTTCTTTAATTTCCTTTTCCAAAGCTTGTAAACTCGTAAAGGTATTTTTGGGTTCTGCGGCTAGTGCTAAGGCCTCTGCCTGCCGATACGTTTTTTCGCGTTCTGTGTTTTGAAGAATTCCTTGTTCAACGGATTTACTCAAGGGCTGCGGCACCAAACCATGTTCCTCGTTATAGGCAATTTGTATCGCTCTTCTTCGTTCGGTTTCCTCGATCGTTAAGCGCATGGATTCCGTCATTTTATCGGCGTACATGATCACCTTTCCGTTCACGTTGCGCGCGGCCCTTCCTACGGTTTGTACGAGGGATTTTACGTTACGAAGAAATCCTTCTTTATCGGCATCAAGTATGGCCACTAAGGATACTTCAGGTAAGTCTAACCCTTCGCGAAGTAAATTTACACCGACCAACACATCGAAATTCCCAAGACGCAATTCACGCAATATGGCTACACGGTCTAAGGTATCGATATCGCTATGAATGTACTGGCTTTTAATGCCTACTTTTTGTAGGTATTTTTGCAGTTCTTCCGCCATGCGTTTGGTTAAAGTGGTGACCAGCGTCCTTTCGTTGGAAGCGGTACGCAGTTGGATTTCATCGACTAAATGATCGATTTGATGGCGGCTTGGTTGGATTTCGATCACGGGATCCAGCAATCCTGTGGGACGAATGACCTGTTCGATTAAAATTCCTTCCGATAAGTGCATTTCCAGTTCTGCGGGGGTGGCGGATACGAAAATACATTGGTGCAGCAGGCCTTCGAATTCCTCATACTTCAAGGGTCGGTTATCTATGGCTGCTTGTAAACGGAAGCCGTAACTTACCAAATTCGTTTTTCGTGCTCGGTCGCCGGCGTACATGCCTTTAACCTGCGGAAGTGTCACGTGACTTTCATCAATCACCATGAGAAAATCTTCCGGGAAATAATCCAGCAAACAAAAGGGCCGTTCGCCAATTTCACGGTTATCAAAATAGCGGGAATAATTTTCGATTCCCGAACAATACCCCAGTTCACGAATCATTTCCAAATCGTACGAAACGCGTTCTTCAAGTCGTTTCGCTTCTTCCAGTTTGCCCACTTGTTTAAATGCTGCTACTTCGGCAACGAGATCGTCCTGTATTCGATGGATGGCTTGAAGGGTGTTTTCAGGACTCGATACAAAGAGATTCGCAGGAAAGAGGTTCAACGACTCAAACGATTCAAAAATATCATGCGTGTATGGATCAATCGCCTGCAGTCCTTCAATTTCATCTCCAAAAAAAAGTACTCGGATTACATGGTCGGCATAGGCTAAAAAAATATCGACGGTGTCGCCGCTTACGCGAAACATGCCCCGTTCGAAGGTTTCGTCGCTTCGGGTGTATAAATTTTCTACCAGTCGATGTAAAAAGGTGTTTCGAGGTATAATCATTCCCACAGCAACGGGAAGAATGCTTTTTTTAAATTCGTTGGGATTACCAATACCGTAAATACAGGATACGGAGGCCACGACAATCACGTCATTTCGGCCGGATAACAGGGCTGAAGTTGCTGCCAAACGAAGTTTTTCTATTTCCTGATTGATGGATAGGTCCTTTTCAATGTAGGTATTGGTAACTGGGAGGTAGGCTTCAGGTTGATAATAATCATAATAAGAAACAAAATATTCTACGGCATTTTGAGGAAAAAACTGTTTGAACTCATTGTAGAGCTGGGCTGCAAGCGTTTTGTTGTGGGATAAAATAAGGGTCGGTTTCTGTACTTGCTGAATAACGTTGGCCACGGTAAAGGTTTTCCCGCTTCCGGTTACACCCATCAAGGTTTGGAAGGGCAGTCCTGCGTTGATTCCCTCCACCAATTGTTGGATTGCGGCGGGTTGATCGCCTGTGGGTTGGAAGGAAGATTCAAGCACAAAGTCCATGGGACAAAGGTACGTTAGCCGATTAATAATTGTGTGTGGTTTGTAAACAAAAAAAAGGAGGCAAAAGCCTCCTTTTTATTGATGAAATCTATAGGATTATTTCTCCTTGTCCATTTTTTCTTTTAAACCGGCAAGGGCATCCAAATCGCCTAAGGTGGATTTTTCGTTACCTTTGTTAATGGCATTTACGGCGTCATCTGTAGGATTACTGGATGGTTTTTTACCTTTAACGGCTTTTGCCGGAGCTACTTCTTTGTCCACTTCGTGGCTACGTGCATGAGAAAGTACAATTTTGCGGGATTCCTTATTGAATTCAATCACCACAAAATCCAGGACTTCATCCACGTTAGCATTGGATCCATCCGCTTTTTTCAAGTGTTTGCTCGGACAAATTCCTTCCACCCCATAGGGAAGCGCTACAATTCCTGATTTGTCTTTCATTTCAGTGATCGTTCCTTGATGTACGGTTCCTTCAGCAAAGGTGCCCTCAAATACATCCCACGGATTCTCTTCCAATTGCTTGTGGCCAAGAGAAATTCTGCGGTTGTCACGGTCGATTTCCAAAACGATTACGTCCAACATGTCTCCCACTTTACAAAATTCTGAAGGGTGTTTGATTTTCTTTTGCCATGACAGGTCCGAAATGTGGATTAAGCCATCGACCCCTTCCTCTAATTCCACAAATACGCCGAAATTGGTAAAATTCCGCACCTTGGCGTTATGTTTAGAGTCTACCGGATATCGGTCTTCAATGCCGTTCCATGGATCTGGCATCAATTGTTTGATGCCTAAGCTCATTTTACGCTCATCGCGGTCCAAGGTCAGAATTACCGATTCTACGGTATCTCCCACCTTTAAGAAATCTTGTGCGCTGCGCAAATGTTGAGACCAACTCATTTCTGAAACGTGAATTAATCCTTCAACTCCTGGAGCAATTTCGATAAACGCGCCGTAGTCCGCAAGCACGACCACTTTTCCAGATACTTTATCGCCCACGTTCAAGTTCGTATCCAAAGAATCCCATGGATGCGGTTGAAGTTGTTTCAAGCCTAGAGCAATACGTTTTTTGTCATCATCAAAATCAAGAATTACCACATTGATTTTAGCATCGAGTTCCAACATTTCTTCCGGGTGATTTACGCGACCCCAAGATAAATCGGTGATGTGGATTAATCCATCTACGCCTCCAAGGTCAATGAATACTCCGTAAGTTGTAATGTTTTTAACAATACCTTCGAGGACTTGGCCTTTTTCAAGACCGGAAATGATTTGTTTTTTCTGTTCCTCAATCTCAGCTTCGATCAATGCCTTGTGCGACACAACTACGTTTCGGAATTCTTCATTGATTTTCACCACTTTGAACTCCATGTTTTTGCCAACGTAAATATCGTAATCGCGAATAGGTTTAACATCAATTTGAGAACCCGGTAAAAAGGCTTCAATCCCGAATACATCGACAATTAACCCTCCTTTGGTGCGGCATTTTACAAAGCCTGTGATAATTTCCCCGGTGCGCAACACGTCGTTCACACGAATCCAGGCACTGTGCATACGGGCCGTTTTGTGCGATACTACGAGCTGTCCGGTTTTGTCTTCTTGGGTTTCAACATAAATATCGACGGTATCGCCCACTTTTAAATCCGGATTGTACCGGAATTCGTTGGCTGGAACCACTCCTTCGGATTTGTACCCGATATTGATGATCACCTCTTTTTTTGTGATGGATTCCACCACCCCTTGGATCACTTCTTTTTCGTTAATGGAAGTAAGGGTTTTTTCATATTGATCCGACATTTCAGATCGTTGAATTTGGGTATATCCGTCCAAGGATAATGCTTCCCAGTCGAAATCAGCTGAACCTTGGTTAGCGATTTCTTTTTTTGTATTCTTAGCCATAGGCTTTATGTGTTTGTATTTCGAAGGTTCGCGCTTCGAAAGGGGTTATAATTAACCATGCACTCCGAACCATGGCTTTCTTTTGAGGGGGCAAAGGTAATCGATTTTTTTTGAATTTGCAGCTCTTATGCACTAATTATCGCTGGGGTTTTTAGGAAACCGCGCAATTATTTTAAATTTCGTGCCCTGTGCATCCATGCATTCCTTCCACAGGTTGTGTACTTCCTGGCGAAAGATGTACGACTGATCTAGATTGTTTACCGCAATCCAAGAATGATGTTGGATTTCTTTTTCCAATTGTCCTTGGTCCCAACCGGAGTAACCGACGAAAAAGCGAAGCTGGTTTTCCTGAATGCTTACTTCCTGATGATAGGATGTAAGGGAGTCAAAGTCTCCGCTGAAATACATGTTTTGACCGCATGGAAGCGAATGATGAATGCGATGTCCTAGGGTATGAAGAAAGAATAATTGGTTCTTGGCAACAGGTCCTCCGATGTAGAGTGGATGTTCGGGAAAGGATGACTGGTCCAGCACATCGCCGAGCTTCAGATTCAACGGATTGTTTAATACAAAACCAAATACGCCATTTTCATCGTACTGACACAGATAAACGACGGACCTTTCAAAGTAGGCATCTCCCTGAAACGGGTCCGAAATCAAGAATCCTCCCGCTCGAGGTAACTCGTTGTTTTCGAAGATGAAACCACTTTTTTTCATGTCCTTGTAATTACAAAGTTAAGGATTTCTATTTTTGCACCCATGAAGTTAGGAGCGATCGATGTTGGGTCCAATGCTATTCGTGTGTTGATTGCCGAGGTTAAAAAGCCGTTGGGGATTTGGCAATATTCCAAAATAGCCTACCTTCGATTGCCGGTCCGCTTAGGGGATGACGTCTTTGAAAAAGGAAAAATATCCGATGCTAAAATCGATCGATTAGTGGAAGGAATCAAGATTTTTCAATCCCTGTTAACGTTCTATCAAGTGGATGCTTATCGGGCTGTAGCAACCTCCGCCATGCGCGATAGCACCAACGCCAAACGTATTCAGCGCCGCATTCTCAAAGAAGTCGGGGTGAATTTGGAAGTGATTACAGGCAAGGAAGAAGCAGAATTGATTTATCTAACATTCCAATTGATTCAAAATCTAAAAATCAATTATTTATTGGTGGACGTTGGAGGTGGAAGCACGGAAATCACCCTGTTTCAGGGCAATCAAATTCACGCCGCTAAATCCTTTCAAATAGGCAGCGTTCGACTTTTAAAAAACAAAGTAAAAGCGGAAGAGTGGGAAAAAATGCGCACCTGGATTTCGGAAGAAATTGTTCCGAGAAACCCCCAAAAAATCTACGGCGTAGGTGGCACCATCAACAGTGTTCATAAAATTTTACAAGCTAATTCCAATGAGCCAGTTAGCTTAATTCAATTAAATACCTTAATTAAAAAAATCGGTGACCTATCGGTAGAAGAACGCACGTTGCGCTATCCAATAAAAGAAGATCGTGCCGACGTCATTGTTCCTGCTATGGAGATTTTTAGTGAGGTATTGGAGGCTACGGGTTTGGAGGAGGTGGAAGTGCCAAAAATGGGACTTTCTGATGGGGTTTTGTTAGATTTATACCGCGATAAAACGATATGAGTCAAAAATTGAACACGCCGAAAGGCACCCGTGATTATTTACCCTTAGATGTTCGCAAACGAAACTATATTTTTCAAATCATTTCAGAGGCATTCGAACAATTTGGTTATCAACCAATTGAGACACCTAGTTTTGAGCTTTCCTCAACCTTAATGGGGAAATACGGTGAAGAAGGAGATCGATTGATTTTTCGGATTCTTAATTCTGGAGAAAAGTTGAAAAAAGCGGATATTTCGGCGTTAGAGAACGATCAATTGGCCAAATTCGCCCATTCATTATCCGAAAAAGCGCTGCGTTATGATTTAACCGTTCCTTTTGCACGATACGTCGTTCAGCATCAAAATGACCTGACATTCCCCTTCAAGCGGTATCAAATTCAACCCGTATGGCGGGCAGACCGTCCACAGCACGGACGGTATCAGGAATTTTATCAATGCGATGGTGATGTCGTAGGCAGTGATTCGTTGCGCAATGAGGTCGAGTTAATGCGCATTATTCAACGGGTATTGCGACGGCTCAATTTGCCGGGGTTTTCGATCAAATTGAATAATCGAAAAGTTTTGAGCGGTATTGCGCAGGTTTGTGGGGTAGAACACGAGTTGATAGCCCTCACAGTAGCGCTGGATAAATTAGATAAAATAGGGAAAGAAGCCGTAATAGAAGAATTGAGTTCCAAAGGATTTACGCCTCAAGTATTGGAAAAAATAAATCCTTTATTCGCACTGGAAGGGACTTTTGAAGATCGGATAAATCAACTTCGGGACTATCTATCGGAAAGTCCAATTGGATTGAAAGGACTTGAAGAAATTTCCTTTGTTTTTGAGAAACTCAAGAATGAGATTGCCGAAAATGAAACCCTGGAGTTGGAGGTTACCTTAGCGCGAGGATTGAATTATTACACCGGGATGATTTTGGAGGTCAAGGCCTCGGGCATTGAAATGGGCAGCATTTGTGGGGGTGGACGCTACGATGATTTAACCGAGCTTTTCGGCTTAAAAGGATTATCCGGGGTAGGTATTTCGTTCGGTGCCGACCGAATTTATGATATACTCAACTCGTTGAAGTTATTTCCTGAACATTTAAGTGAAGGGCCCGAACTGCTGTTGTTGCATTTCTCGGAATCTTCGGCAGATCAATGCGATGCATGGGCTCAACAGCTTAGGGATTTAGGGAAATCCGTCGAAGTTTATCCAAGTGCGTTAAAACTTCAAAAGCAATTAAAATACGCCAATGATCGAGGGGTACAATGGGTGGCCTTTTACGGTGATGTAGAAATCGAACAACAATGCGTCGTGCTGAAAAATATGCATACCGGCGAACAATTCACCTACGATGTGAAATCTTGGGTGGCGGATTGGCTTGGGTAACGCGGTAATTCGATGACCTCGAGGTGACAGCATTTTCCTGAAATGATCGAAAATCGAAAGAGGGTGCGAAGGGTATGAAACCCTTTTATGCCGCAGGCTCCCGGATTCATCCATAACATTCCGCTGTTGGCATCGTATTGCACCAAGGCGCTGTGCGAATGACCGCATATGAACAAGTGAGGCTTTTCCTGTTGAATCCACGCCTTTGCCGATGCAGGGACTTTGCCGGGACGTCCGCCGATATGCGTCATACAAACTTTCATGCCTTCGATTTCAAAGACTTGCGTTAAAGGAACGGTCCTTCGTATCTGGGCATCATCGATGTTCCCGTAAACGATTCGACAAGGTTTCAATTGCGCCAGTTGGTCGATTACTCTCAAGGAACCCAAGTCACCCGCATGCCATATTTCATCGGCCTCGTGGAGGTAGGGGAGTACATCTTCCATCAAATCTCCGTGGGTATCGGACAGCAAGACGATGCGCATCGGTAGCGAGTTTATTCGTTAGATTCTTTCAGTTGTTGTTGAACCATTTCATAAAACAACCCTTTGTGTTCTAGAAGCTCTTGAGGATTTCCAAATTCTGCGCAACGACCCTCCTCAAGAACTAAAATGTTTTGACTGTTTCGTAAGGTAGAAATCCGGTGACTCACCATGAGGATTGTTGGATTGTAGGGTAAGTGCTTTAAATGGTTTAAAATGATCTCTTCGGTATCCGTGTCCACCGCTGAAAGGCAATCGTCCATGATTAAAAGTGCCGGTTTACGCACCAATGCGCGCGCGATGCTGATGCGTTGTTTCTGGCCACCGCTAAGATTGACTCCCAATTCTCCAAGCACCGTATCCAAACCGTCGGGAAATTCTTGGATATTATGCCAAACATGCGCCTTGGTAAGTGCTTCAATGACTTCTTCATCGGAAAGTACTTCGGAGCAACCAAAGGTTACGTTATTCCGAATGGTATCGGAGAACAAGAAAACATCTTGCGGAACCACCGCTATTTTATTTCTATAGGCGGATAGGTTAATGTCGGTGATGGGGGCGTTTTCCACGAAAATTCGTCCTTCGGTCGTTTCTAATTGACGTGTCAGCAATGCGATGACAGAGGATTTTCCGCTCCCCGTTTTTCCTAAAATTCCAAGATTTTCCCCGGGTTTCACTTCGAAACTTAGTCCCTTGATTGCCTGAATTCCCGTACTTTCATAAAGGAGTGATACATCGTTGAATCGAACGCTCCCCTTGAATATAAAAGGATCTTGGGTTGGATTTTTAATTTGGGGCTCTGTTTTTAGAAATTCATTGATTCGTTGTTGCGAGGCTTCAGCGCGTTGAATAATCGAGGTAACCCACCCGATGGATACAAAAGGCCAGGTTAAATTATTGACATAAAACAAGAATGCCACAATAGAGCCCAACGAGAGTTGGTGGCTTTCGGTAAGGACACCGCCCACATAAATCACAATTAATGTACTTGCGCCGATGAGTAATAGAATGGTAGGTAAAAAAAGGGCATTAATAAGCACCAAGCGCATACTTCTCGTTTTGTATTGCGCTGCAGCTGTATGCATTTTATCCTTGGTTGCATCTGCCTGATTGTACGCTTTAATAAGGCGAATATTCACCAAGGTTTCTTGAGCAATGGTCGTTAGGTTAGATTGTTCCTCTTGAACCGCTTTACTCGCCTTATTGATCTTATTGGAAACTCGGTAAATCAAATAGGACATCAAGGGTAACGGAAGCAAGGTGAAAATCGCTAAGGTGGCGTTGATTTGAAACATTTGGTATATACTCATGGCGGACAGTACGACTAAATTAATGGAGTACATCACCCCCGGACCAAGGTACATCCGAACTTGACTTACATCTTCCGAAATGCGATTCATCAAATCTCCGATCCTATTTTTCTTAAAGAAAGCGTTGTCCAAGGAAAGGTAATGGTTGAAAATATCGTTTTTTAAATCGTATTCGATTCTTCGCGACATAACGATGATGGTTTGACGCATTAAAAACAGAAAAAATCCTTTTCCGAGGGATAATAGTAGGTAAAGTCCTCCAATGCGCAGCGACAACGTCAAGGCGTCGTTTAATTGATTGGATAATCCGGTGGATTGTAATTCGTCCACACTTTCCTTGACGAATTTGGGCATTTGAACCCCAAAATAATTACTGAAAACGGTAAATAACGCACCCAGAAAAAAATGCCACCTGTATTGAACGAAATATTTGTTCAATGTCCATAAATGCTTCATTCGATATAATTGTTAATTTTGCCGTCGCTGGGTACAAAGGTACTTTGGATTTAGTTTGAGTTTACCTAAAAATTGAATTTTATGGACAAAAATCAGCACACCACATCGGAGGGAATTATGTTGCAACCGTTGGATACCATGCAGCATATGGGCCATGAACAATTAGTGTTTTGCAACGATGCTGAAAGCGGACTTCGCGCCATCATTGCCGTGCATAATACGGTTTTAGGTCCTGCTTTGGGGGGAACTCGAATGTGGATGTATTCCAATGAAGCCGAAGCCCTTCGCGACGTGTTGCGGTTGTCCCGAGGAATGACCTACAAAAATGCCATATCGAAATTGGCTTTAGGGGGAGGAAAAGCTGTCATTATTGGGGATGCTCGAACCATGAAATCCGATAAATTGTTTCGTCGCTTTGGCGCCTTCGTTGAATCGCTTTCGGGTAAGTACATAACCGCCGAAGATGTCGGTATCAATCCAAACGATATGGTTCAGGTTAGCCATTCCACGAAGCACGTTGTGGGTTTACCGGGAAAAAGCGGTGATCCGTCTCCCGTTACGGCCTACGGGGTGTACATGGGGATGAAAGCTTGTGTAGCTGCGCAGAAAGGAAATGATTCCTTAAAAGATTTACGCATCGCGGTTCAAGGAGT
The DNA here is from genome assembly GCA_009925805.1 of Flavobacteriia bacterium. GTDB lineage: Bacteria > Bacteroidota > Bacteroidia > Flavobacteriales_D > Crocinitomicaceae > UBA952. Next base: position 10,467 of record RFQF01000055.1, read on the forward strand.
TGGGCATGTGGGACGCTATTTGGTACACCATTTAAGAGAAGAAGGGGCGCAGGTTTTTGCCACGGATATCCATGAAGATACGTTAAAATCTGTGGTAAACGAAACAGGAGCCGTTGCAGTAGATCCAAAAGATATTTATGATGTTCCAATGGATATTTATGCGCCTTGTGCCTTGGGAGCCACAATCAATGACGATACATTATCCCGATTAACCTGCAGTATTATTGCAGGAGCAGCGAACAATCAGCTGGCGGATGAAACAAAGCACGGTAAAGCGTTAATGGAAAAAGGAATCCTTTATGCTCCGGATTTCGCCATCAATGCAGGAGGGGTAATCAATTGTTTTTCGGAATTATCAGGCCATAGTTTGGAGTGGTCTAAGCAAAAAGCCGAGGAAATATATCAGACAGTAGCGGAAATATTAAGTCGATCGGCTTCTACAGGTATTCCATCCTATCGGGTAGCGAATCAAATGGCTGAAGAACGTATCCAGGAAAAGGGGAGTTTGAATGTTTAATTCGGGATTATCATGTTAAACCGGCGACACCTCAGAATCAAGGTATTGCAAATCTTGTATGCTTATTTTCAAAGCAACGCGAAAGATCCCCTAAAAATAAGCACGGAATTAAAAGTTTCCTTGGAACGAATGTACGATATGTACCTTTTCTTGTTGCTTTCTTTCGAACCTATGGTACAAGCGGCAAGTCACCGAATCGAAGACCGAAAAAAGAAACTTATGCCGACTCAAGAAGATTTAAACCCAAACCTCAAATTCATTAATAATGAGGTGTTTAAGGTCTTATCAGAGTCCAAAGAATTAAACACCCTCGCCAATGAGCGCAAAGTAAATTGGATGGGAGTGGAGGTTCAAGCCATGTTCAAGAAAATGTTTGCTGCAAGCACC
>RFQF01000056.1 GCA_009925805.1 Flavobacteriia bacterium
TTTGAATCTCGCTTGTTTTTTGTTGACAAATTGATTGATATGGGAGCCCAAATTATACTTTGCGACCCCCACAGAGCCACAGTCATTGGACTAAACCGCTTGGTGTGGTCCTTGCCGAAAAGAAATGCCAAATGTGGTCGAAGCGTATGCTAAATATAGCGGTAAGAAATTCAAGAATGCTAAAGGATTTAGGGTATTTAGCGTTTCGCTCGACCGTGAGGCATCTGCCTGGAAGGAGGCCATTAAATCGGAAAATATGACTTGGAAGTATCACGGAATGGATCAAGGAAATGTCATTTCGGATCTTTATGGGGTCAATTTTATTCCTTCAGCTTTTTTAGTCGATGGTAACGGTGAAATTATTGCCAAGGGGGATGAACTTCGAGGAATAAACCTGCACATTACGTTGGATAAATACCTCGATGAATAGGCTACAAACGATCTAGCACGTAATTAATCAATCCTTTCATGGCTTCATGATAACCCTCGGAAAAGGTGGTTTTCGGACGATTAGCAACCCCAAGACAAATTGTGGCGCAATGGTGTCCAAGGGATCTTCCTAACGCGAACAATGCCGAGCTTTCCATTTCAAAGTTGATCAGTTTCAGGTTGTTCTCAGAAAAATGTTGTGCTTTCAATTGAATTCCTTCCAGTTTTGTTCCTAAACGCAGTGAACGGCCTTGCGGACCGTAAAATCCAGAACTGGTAATCGTAACCCCTGGGAAACATCGGTCATCGGTAAGTTGGTAGGTGAGGGAGTCGTCCGCCGAAATAAAATAACTCCTAATTTCTGACGGAAGTTCCAAGAATTCAGCAATGCGTTGATTCATGCCAATTTCTAAATCGTTGAAAGCGATATCATAAAAATGCGCCACGTTATCCAATCCGAATGCGTAAGCAGACACCAGATAACTGTGAATGGGTATTTGTGGCTGAAGGATTCCACAGGTCCCAATTCGTATCAATTTGAGTTGTGTTTTATTGGCTTTTTCTGTTCTCGAAGCAAGATCGATATTCACCAAGGCATCCAACTCATTTACGGTAATGTCTATGTTATCCGTTCCAATACCGGTGGATAAGGCGGATATTCGCTTACCTCGATATATGCCCGTATGGCACACGAATTCGCGATGTTGGCTCCTATGTTGTATGCTATCAAAAAATGCCGAAATTAACGCCACACGGTCTTGATCCCCCACCAATAAAATGGTGTCAGCTATATTCTCCGGTCGTAACCCTAAATGATAAACCTCTCCCTTAGCATTTAAGGCTAATTCTGTAGGTGGAAAATATCGCAAAATTCAAAGAGATTAAAGACTGCCGAATACTTTTTGTAATAAATCCGTAACGCGAGCCACAGGATTCTTACGGATTTTATTTTCTTCTTTTTCTACCGTTAAAAACAATCCTTTAATGGCCAGTTGGGTAACATACGCATCTAAATCCGGATTGATTTTTTCACCTCCGGTCAAGGCCGTAACTGCGTTATATTTCGTAATAATAGGATTCCAATAAGAAGTTAGTTGTACTTTACTGGTAGCATTCTTTACTTTAGGAAGAAAAGCCACAACTAAACTGTCAGTCGTTTTATCTTTCAAAAATTTAGTCGCTGCTCCATCTCCTCCTTTTAAAATCGCAAAACCATCCTGAATGGACATGGTTAAAATGGCATCCTTAAAGATAGGAAGCGCTTCTTTTACCGCCTCTTCGGCTGCACGGTTTAAGGTGGTTTCAAATTTATCTACCTGGCCTTGCATTCCAAGACTGATGGCCTTTTCACGCACTTTTATTGCATCAGGTGGAAAAGGAAGTCGAATTGCCGCATTATTTAAAAATCCATCCGTTAGAGAAGTTGAATCGACGGAGTTTTTGATTCCAACCGTAAGCGCCTCTTTCAATCCTTTGATTTCCAGGGGTAACTTTATTGCCTCCATATTGTCCATCCCATTCCCCATTGGGGTCATAGGTTTCCCATACCATTTCACCCCAGCGGTTGTAAACAGTAAGATGAAATCCTGATTGATCAATGCCGTCTATGTAGAATTTCCATGTTTGATTGTGCTCATCATTATCCGGAGTAAAGGTATTCGGAACATAAAAAACGACATCAGGAATGATTTGAAGGGGCAAACTAATTGAGTCGGAACATCCTTGCGCAGTGGTTACCGTAAGATTGATATAATAGGTGCCTACCTGTCCCTGAGGAAACGTAAACATTGCATTCATGCCATTACTGGTAATATGTTCAGCGTCCAAGCAGGACCATTGCCAATCAACGATGTTCCCTTGAGAATTATCATTTGCCTGAACCGTCGTTTCAAACCAGGTTACCGGGTTCCTGGATAACACAAAATCAGCTACAGGTAATGGGGTTACCTCAACAATATCCTGCATACTATTCGAATAAACACATCCATAGATGGAAGTTGCTGTAATATTCACTGAATACAGGCCTGGATTCGGAAAGGAATTGGAGAAACTCTGAACTCCTGGGACATTCATTTGATCACCATTCGAAAACACGTAGTGGCTTGAAGCAATCTCTGCAGAATTTGAGGAGGTATTGGAAAAGGTAAAGTTACCCGGCATACATAAAATTGGATAATTGGGCGAAATGCTTGGTACAATCGGTGTGGGGAAAGTGATGGTCATGCATTGTTGATCATGAGGCGAGCCACATTGTTCCGAAAGCGTAACGCAATATTGGGTTGGCGTACTGGAGGGATCTACAGTTACAGTGCTTCCCGGACCAAATACGTTTCCGGCATCATCCACCCAGCTGTAGGTATAAGGAGTCGAACCTCCTGAACCAATTGCCGTAAGTTGAATGCTCGCTTCAGGACAAATCATCGTGTCTTGGGTTAAGAAGATAAGTTGGAGCGATGGCGGTTCACCAATGACTATCGTGGTATCTATCGTACAACCGTTGGCATCTGTAACGATGATCGTATGGCTTCCGGCGCCAAGATCAATGGCTGTATTTGAGGTAGAGGCTGACCCTCCAATCCATTGATAACTATAAGATGGAGTTCCTAAAACTACATTTACGGTTGCCGTTCCGTTGCTCGCGCTATTGCAGTTCGCATTCGCAACATTGGATAGCGTTAATTGCATTCCCGGAATTTCCGTAACTGTAACTGTAACGGTTCCTGTACATCCTGTAGGAGTAGCCACAACGCACGTGTAGGTACCTGCACTTAAGCCCGTAGCGGTTTGTGTGGTTTGTCCATTGCTCCAGGTATAAGTGGTTCCAGCAGCCGGCGGCGTAATTTGCGCTGTAGCTGTTCCGTTACTTCCCCCCGGGCAGCTTACTTGGGTCATCGTTCCGCTATAGGTGGCTGGGTTATTTCCGACAACACCTGTTCCCGTACCTGGACATCCCCCCGCATCTTGGACGGTAACGGTGTATGTGCCCGCAGGTAAGTTGTTCACGGTTTGTGTATTACCTACATTGGGATTCCATGTGTAGGTAAAGGGAGGGGTTCCAGCCGTTGGATTGGCCGTTACCGATCCAATCGACTGAGAACAGATATCGTTTACCGCAGTTACATTGACCGCAGCACCACCAATGGATAACCATGTGGTGTCATTGGTGATGGACCCAATACTGGCATTGCAGGCAGAACCTGAGAGAAAGTAGCCCGTAGGCCCAGGAGTTGGTACTGGATTGACTACCAAAACACCGTTGTTGTAAGGGAAGGTTTGTCCCAATGTATTCGCCCAAATGAAATTGGTTCCAGGACTAGATACCAATATATATGGAATTTGAGCCATGGTATAATTGTTCGTGTTGTTGGGAGCCGTTGGTGTAAATCTACGGGCGTCTTGATTCGCTCCCCACACGGTATTGTTTCTTCCTGGCGTAATATGGGCAACGGTCATTGGGTTATTTTCGGACCCTTGAATCGCAAGGCCGCTGTTCCAACCCGCACAAATGGGTTTATTACCAATGTGCAATTCAAAAATGTTCGTTGTTTCATAAAGGATAATGGCCATGTAATTGCACTGCTGGGTGCAACTAAACATCATGATATTTTTATACAAAACCACAAAGCGCCGGTTGGGAGCAGAACCTACCGTTTGATACTGAATTTGCCCTCCTAACGAAGGATTGATATCCTGATAAGTCAACATAATGGAATTGCGTGCAGACGTAAGGGTTGCATTTGGTAGAGGAGGAATTCCGCTTAATGACCAAGGACAGTATCCGTTAGCATTAGCTAAATTAAAGGAGATTAACCCGTTAGAACCAATGACGCATTGGTTGTAATTCTGCCCATAAAAATTGAAGGGAAACCCAACATTAACAACGCCGGACCATTGGTCATCGGAAAGGTTTACTTGATTTGGTTGATTTAAATATATTCCTGTGACATTGTTGATATTTCCTATGTTACAATTGTTGATGGTCACTGAATTGCCCGGGCATACCGTGGTATCCTGACCTAAACAAAGGGTAATTTGAGCTTGCACGCTTTGTACGGTTAAACATAGAATTAGTAAGGGAATAAATTTCAACATTATTCATTCAAGTTTAGGTTGAACCCTTAACGTAAAATTAACGTTTGAGGTTGCTCTTTGCCATAAAATTAAGAAATTTTCTTGAAATTTCTAACGAAGTAAATTTAAATGCCCTGTATAGGCTTTTCGTTCATCGCGGTAAGGAGACTTAATGAGAATCTTCCATGTATAGGTTCCCTGTTGAACTTCTTTACCATTCAATTGCTTTCCGTCCCATCCAATCTGATGGTTGTGGTTTTCCCATATAAGTTCACCCCAACGGTCGTAGATTAAACAGGTGTATTCGTACGGGTCAAATCCGGCAGTTATAATAGGTAACCAGGTTTGGTTAAATTCATTACCATCCGGGGTAAACGTGTTGGGAACAAAAAGTAATTGTGTCTCCGTAAGTGCCACGATGCGCGTGGTCGTATCGGTACATCCATGCACGGTGTAAACAATTAACGTGATGAGGTAATTTGCCGATGATGTATTGGGGAAAAAATGGAGTGGTTCAAATTCAGTGGATGTGGTTCCATCCCCAAAATCCCATGTATAAAAAGAACCATTGAGACTTTGGTTAATCATCGTGCTCGTGTTATTCAAGTCCGTAATTGACATGGGATTAGGCTCAAAATCAGCGATAGGTAGAATGTAACTGCACAGATAATCAGGAACTAAAGTATCCCAAACACAACCCAAGGCCGTGGTTAAGGTTAAGCCTACATCGTAACAACCCGGTGTTGTGTATGTATTGATAATGGGTCCCGCACCCGTTACAGAAACACCGTTTCCAAAAGTCCAAACCGCATTGGTGAAAGCGGTCCCTGTTGAAGTATTGTTGAGTGTAAAGGTAAACGGCGTACAATTGGCCAATACCGGGGCATTGAACGAAGGATAGGAGGCTGGCTCAATGGTGATGTTCATGTTATCTGTACCCGTGCATCCATGAATATCTGTTCCTACCACTACATAATTGGCATTATTAACCGGGGTAAAACTTGTGTTGTTGGTAACGCCGTTGTTCCAAACATAACTTACCGCTCCCGAACCGGAAACGCTCGTGGAACTTCCTTGACAAATGGCTTGATCATTCCCTGCGCTCACCACCGGATTCGCCCAAACCGTTAAGACCATTTGATTGGTGTCAACGCAACCGTGCACATCCGTTCCTGTAACGGTGTACGTTACCACGCCCACAGGCGGCACAAAAGACTGCCCATTGATGAGACCATTATCCCAAACATAGGTTGCTGACCCACTTCCGGAAATAGTAACGGAAGTACCAAAACAAACACTAATATCAGGACCTGCATTCACGATAGGTATCGGGAATACCGTGACCAAAAGCGTATCGTAAGCAGGACATAAATTCACATCATAGCCAATGACCGAAAGCACTTGGTTTGTTGGAGGCGTATATGTGTTGCCGTTGGGTGTGTTGGTGCTCCATTGGTAAGTATTGGCCAAAGTAGCCGCTAAAGGAATGCTGAATCCAGGACAAATGCTCGTATCATTTCCTGCAAAGACCGTTGGTTGAGGTATTGTTATCGTTAAGGTGTCCAATCCATTACATCCGTTCGCATCAACTCCTGCAACAATCCACATTCCTGAAGCTTGAGGCACGAAATATACGTTATTCGTAACACCTCCAGTCCATTGATAAGTGACAGCTCCAGTAGCACTTAACACGGTTGAGTCTCCTTGACAAACAATCTGATTCGGCCCCGCATTCAATGTGGGATTTGACCAAACCGTAAGAATCATCGTATCCAAATTGGTGCATCCATTGACAGAAGTTCCTTGAACAATGTTCGTGGTAACCCCCAATGGCGGCGTAAATGTCTGACCATTAACGATTCCATTGTTCCATTGATAGGTATTCGAACCAGTCGCAGTAAGGGTTACTGTACTACCCAAACATACACTGATATTCGGACCGGCATTAACCACCGCATTTGGGTAAAGCGTAATATTCATTGAATCTTGGTTCACACATCCGTTATTACCCACACCCGTAACGGTCAATGTTTCATTAATCAGTGGCGTGTAATTTCCACCGTTGGCAGTTCCTGTTTCCCAAGTGTACGAATTGGCACCAGTAGCAGTCAACTGAATAGTAGTTCCAGGACAAATGGTTACGTCATTTCCTGCATTCACAGGAGGTAAGGGGTAGATTGTAACCGGATGGTACAGGGTATCGCAACATCCCCCAACATTCGTTGCCGCTAATCCAAGCTGAAAAGTACCCGCTGTTTGGTAAATGTGCGAAGCATTCGTAGTGGTGCTATTGGCAGAATTGTCACCCCAAATCCATTGATAGGTTACTGCTGCGAGGTTGGGATCTTGCGTCTGGTTGACCGTAAATACCGTGTCTCCTGCGCATGCGTTGTTCAAGGTAAAGTTAATGACCGGTGGAGGAAGCACCTGAATGGTTTGCACCGCAGTATCCAAGCAACCCGCTTGCGTGTAAACGATATGCGTAACCGTGTAAGTTCCTGGATTTTGATAAACGTGGGTAGGGTTTTGATGCACCGCAGGATTGTTGCCCGAGAGCGTGCTCCCGTCACCGAAATTCCAATACCATGAGGCCGCTCCTCCATTCGCCAAGGGAACCCCGTTGATAGAGGTGGGAAGGATGGTAGGCGTACTGTGGAATTGTGTTTGCGCCCAAGGGCATGCTTGGGTGACGGTAAAGTTGTTATTTACAGTGGTGGGTATAGCCTGGGCTGTTAACGATACCGTACAATTTCCTTGGTTGGAAAACGACTGCATGGTTACCGTGTAAGTGGGTGCAGCAGTGGCCGCTGGAACAGAAATGGATTGCGTGTTTTGACCATTGCTCCAACTGTAACTTTGGAAACCTGCCGGACCCGAAATGTTGATAGTGGGCGAACCGAAGCAGTAGTCGAGGTCCAAGATTAAAGGCATACAATCGGCAACCACATAAGCATAACCATAATGACCCCCTAAATTACAATCCTTGGTGGTAAACTCAACGGAAACACTTTGACCTTGATAGGCTGTAAGGTTTACTCCTACAATCGTCCAAGGTAACCATTTGGTACCCCCACAAATTTGGAAATTTTGACCTGCTTGACCTGCATAAACTGAATACTGTCCGCAATTTCCCCCGATTTGGTTTCCGTTCTGATCCAACAACCTCATTTGAAAAACAGGTTGATCGTTCGGGCTGTGCCCAGGGTCTTGAAGCACGCAAGCATATTTATATATGAATAACGAATTTTGAGGAGTAACATTGAGGGTATATTTCAAGCGTTCGCCTTCTGCCCCAGTATTGGAATTCCCGAGCCTCGCCGAAAAAGAACTTCCTGGAGGAATCATTTGCAATCCACCGCATGAATTGGGATCTGTTCCCGGTGAGGAAATAATGGTATGTCTTCCGTTGACTATGCCAAAGGCTGATGCAGGGTTAGAATAATTACCAGTCCAGCCTTGCCAATTCGTAAAGTTCCCCATGCTTAAATTGGCATTAGGACAGCCGGCGTTGTTTTGAGCATCAATCGAAAAACATACGAGACAACTTACCAAAGCGAATAAGGCTATTTGTTTTTTTAAGAATAAATAATGCGTCATTAGGTAGGTTTTCAGGAAAAATACAACATCAAAGTTACGTAAAATGATTTTTAACCGTTGCCTTCGTCGATAAATCTTAAAATTAATTTCACATAACATTCATTCCCTAAGGTATTCAAAATTTGGCAATTTGAAAATCTTGTTACCTTTGTTCAAATTTAAAATACCCTTTTTTATGTCAACCATGTTTCAAAATGAAATTGACGCTTTTATGGATAATGTAAAAGCGAAAAACGGCCATGAACCCGAGTTTTTACAGGCAGTTCATGAAGTCGCAGAAGCCATTATTCCCTTTACTGAGCAGCATCCAAAGTATAAAAATGCCAAAATTTTGGAGCGCATTATTGAGCCGGAAAGAACCATTATTTTTAGAGTTCCCTGGTTGGATGACCAAGGAAATGTGCAAGTTAACCGCGGCTATCGCGTGGAATTTAACTCCGCCATCGGACCTTACAAAGGAGGGTTACGTTTTCATCCATCGGTGAATTTGTCTATTCTTAAGTTTTTAGGATTCGAGCAAATTTTCAAAAACTCGCTAACAACCCTTCCGATGGGTGGGGGTAAAGGCGGTTCAGATTTCGATCCAAAAGGAAAATCGGATAACGAAGTAATGAAGTTTTGTCAATCGTTTATGACCGAGCTTTCACGTCATATTGGAGCTGACACCGATGTTCCTGCCGGAGATATTGGCGTGGGGGGTCGAGAAATCGGTTATATGTTTGGGCAATACAAAAGAATACGCAACGAATTTACAGGCGTCCTTACTGGAAAAGCACGCAATTGGGGAGGTTCTTTGATCCGACCTGAAGCCACCGGTTATGGAACGGTTTATTTTGCCAAAGAAATGCTCGCTACGAAAGGAGATACTTTTCAAGGAAAAACCGTAGTAGTTTCCGGTTCAGGAAATGTTGCTCAATATGCTTGTGAAAAAGCAACTGAATTGGGTGCTAAAGTAGTGACATTGTCAGATTCTTCTGGTTAGATTGATGCGGCAAAGTTGGCCTTTGTTATGGACCTGAAAAATGTAAAACGTGGACGCATCGTCGAATACGTAAATGCTTATCCAAAGGCGCAATTTGTGGCCGGAAAACGCCCTTGGGAAGTTAAAGCAGATATTGCACTTCCATGCGCTACACAAAATGAATTAAACGGCGAAGAAGCAGCAATGCTTATTGCACACGGCGTTCGATGCGTAGCCGAAGGTGCAAATATGCCTTCTACACCCGAAGCCATCATGGCATTTCAAGCGGCTAAAGTCTTGTTTGCTCCTGGAAAAGCCTCCAACGCAGGTGGTGTAGCTACCTCAGGTTTGGAAATGTCACAAAATTCGTTGCGGCTTTCTTGGTCCGCAGAAGAAGTGGACAACCGCTTACATGGAATAATGGTGTCCATTCATGAGGCATGTGTTAAATACGGTACCCAAGAAGATGGACATGTGGACTATGTAAAAGGAGCGAATATTGCGGGTTTTGTTAAAGTCGCGGACGCCATGATCGACCAAGGTTTGGTGTAACTTCAAATTCAAAAGCCATTAAACCCACTTCGGTGGGTTTTTTTATTTCTTAATTTTACCCCGTGAAAAATCAACTTGTTCCCGTTTCCCTCACCTATAATCGCCAAGGATTTAGCGATGAAGAATTGGTGCGTATTTATAAAGCACTCCTCTTGCCCAGGCTTATTGAGGAAAAGATGCTCATTTTGCTTAGGCAAGGGAAAATTACCAAGTGGTTTTCAGGTTGGGGCCAAGAAGGGATTTCCGTAGGTTGTGCCTATGCCTTGGAATCCGATGAGTACATTTTGCCTATGCACCGCAACCTTGGGGTATTTACCACAAGAGAAATTCCTTTACCGCGACTTTTTGCGCAATTTCAGGGGAAAATGTCCGGTTTTACCAAAGGGCGTGACCGTTCTTTCCACTTTGGATCCCAAGAACATCACTTGGTAGGTATGATCTCGCACTTGGGGCCTCAACTCGGAATAGCGGATGGCATTGCCTTAGCTCAAAAATTAGCCAAAAAAGAAAAGGCCACCCTCGTTTTTTCAGGAGATGGTGGGGCTTCCGAAGGAGATTTTCATGAAGCGTTGAATGTGGCTGCCGTTTGGGATCTTCCCGTCATTTTTTGCATTGAAAACAATGCGTGGGGACTTTCCACACCCTCGAAAGAACAGTATCGATGTCAACAGTTTATCGACAAAGGAATAGGATACGGAATGAAAGCTGTACAGGTAGATGGGAATAATATTTTGGAGGTTATTTCGACCATTCGATCCATCGCGGCCGAAATACGTGTGGAACCTAAACCCTATTTGGTGGAATTAATGTCCTTTAGAATGCGAGGCCATGAAGAGGCATCCGGAACCAAATATTATCCTGAAGGAATTCAAGAGGTGTGGGCGGAAAAAGATCCTGTGACCAATTATGAACGGTTTATATTAAATCAAGGAATTTTAAGCGAATCGGAAGTTTTAGCGATTCATGATCTTTTTAAACATACGATTCAGTCTTCGTTCGATGAGGCCCATGCTGAACCTTTGATTACCCCAGACCTCCAACAGGAATTATCGGATTTATACGCACCAAGTCCTGCGCTTTCAGCTGTCCCTGAGGGATCAACGAATGAGCTCCGATTTATCGATGCCATTCAGCAGGCGTTAGAACAAAGCATGGATCGCCACCCGAATTTAGTGCTTATGGGTCAGGACATTGCAGAATACGGCGGTGCATTCAAAGTGACCGAAAGCTTCGTGGAAAAATTCGGGAAAGACCGTGTGCGAAATACGCCCTTGTGCGAGTCCGCCATCGTAGGGGCAGGGCTAGGACTCTCCATCGCTGGAATGAAAGCCATGATGGAAATGCAATTTGCAGATTTTGTAACCTGTGGATTCAATCAAATCGTCAACAATTTGGCGAAAATTCACTGGCGTTGGGGGCAAAATGCCGATGTGGTGGTGCGCATGCCCACCGGAGCAGGAACCGCCGCGGGTCCTTTTCACTCACAAAGCAATGAAGCTTGGTTTACCCATACACCTGGCCTCA
>RFQF01000057.1 GCA_009925805.1 Flavobacteriia bacterium
TAACTAGCTTATACACGCTACAATCTTGCGCTTATACATCCAAATCGGGTGTATTGAAGCAGGTTTGTTGCGCATGTACGAATATACAAATTTGATGTAATTAATCCTTTAAACCCGCTCGAAACAACTGCATGCTGATCCCGTCGGCAGCTAACCAGTGGTCTTTTGCCAAGCAATAACTCGCGTCTTGGACATGTATTTTCCCTTGATGGATTAAGGCTTCCAACATACGCCCTTCCTTCGTGCGCAACCCGCCCATGGCTTCCAAACGCGCCATAGGCACGCCCCCTTGCGTGCGGAGTCCGGTAAGCCATAGTTCGTTCCATTGGTTGTCTGCGCTCAGCGTTTCCTCCTCAAACCAATCCTGTTGTTTTAGGTATTGGGCATTGTTTGATACATTCCACCGGCGTTTAGTCTTCCCATCAAACGAATGAGCCCCAGGTCCTATGCCGAGATATGCTTTCCCCTTCCAATAATTACCGTTATGAATGGCCCGCTTACCGGGTTTAGCATAGTTCGAAACCTCGTAATGTTCGAAACCTCTTGCGCGCAATGCCCGCTCAATGAAATGGTAATGCGCCACCTGTTGCTCATCGTTGAGTTGAGGTTCCTTGCCCGTTGTCACGCGGTGATGCAATAAGGTTTGCGGTTCTTGCGTAAGCGCATAGGCCGAAACATGCGCGATCGGGTATTCATCCACCAGCGTCAACATGGCCGTTAGATCTGCTTCCGTTTGTTGGGGCACGCCAAAGATAAAATCCACCGAAACCGAAAAAGCATCCTGTTGCAGTAGATTGAGTCCCTTGCAAGTGTCTGCTGCGCGGTGGTTGCGGTTCATCCAGGCCAGGAGCTCATTATTCATCGTTTGCACCCCAATGCTCAGGCGATTGATTCCAAGCGCTTGCCATGCGGCCAGGTTGGTTTCGGTCAGGTCTTCCGGATTCACCTCCAAGGTGATTTCTACCGCTTGGTTTCTTGTGTATTGTTTTGGATCTTCCAGCAAGGAGCCCAATTCTTCCGGGCTTAATAAGCTGGGAGTTCCCCCACCGAAATATAGGCTTGCTATCGGAGCCGTTATTTCGTGAATTCGGGTCTGAAATTCTTGACGAAGTTGGATTATTAGCGCCGTTCGATAAGACGAAAAGGTCGTAGAGAAGTGAAAATCACAATAGGTGCATTTTTTCCTACAGAACGGGATATGAATGTAAATCCCGGCCAAAACGCTTAGTTTTTTACTATGCGTAACTGCGCCCTACGACCGTTCTCCAAAGCGCAGCGCACGACATACATGCCGGAATTTATTCCTTCCAACGAAATACTGAATTCGGTCAATGCCTGAACGGCAGCAGCGGCAATGGTTTTTCCTTGAAGATCCACCAGTTCGTACGAAAGCACCGGCAAGGAAGATGACCAGACTACCTCGTGTGTAGCAGGATTCGGGTGTACCATATAGTTCGTTGTTTCCACCGCGTTCAACGCATTGGTGATGCAAAACGTTAGGGTAGCTTGATTCCCAAAATTGGCATTTGCGGTATCGATTGAAGCCAGCGGGTTGCCCATGGAAGAAATGAGCACACTTCCGCTGCTCTGACACCAAGGGAGGCCATAAATTCCATCGCCGTACGAGTCGTTTATAATGTATTGATAACATCCGGCATCCAAGCACCACGTTTCCGTTAGGAGTCCGGGAGTGTTGTCCGAATAGCCGTTCCCGGAATAGAGTGTTAACCCAGCAGCGGTTAAAAGCTCCCAAGAGGTCTCAGACCCATAACAATCTAGGGTTAGGGCAAGGGCTACGGATTGTCCGTTCAGCACGGTGTAAAAGGCTCCCGATTGGGTATTGTTCAGGTTGTTTTCGTCCACACCCGTATTCGGGTTGGTAACGCTTACCTGAAACGTGTGAGCCCCATTGCTTAGGGCTGCAGGGGGTAAGCTTACGGTGGTAGATTGCCATTGAGCTAGGCTTCCGGACCAATTGTAGCTTAGGTTGTTGTTTCCATCAAAACCATAGGTAAGCGTGGCAGAAGTCAGCGTTACTGCGCCCCCGTTGGCAAGGGTAACGGTTGGAGTAACCGTATCGCTGCAAAAGGTTCCGCTCACGCCCCCAACGGCGGCAACCGCCGGATCTACTTGGACCGGAACACCTCCCGTAGGATCATAGCCGTTCACAAAGGAGGCGTTGGATTGATGTGGATCCAACCAGTATTTCAGTTGGTTGGTGCTGTCGCTGTTCTGAGGGTTCCAGGAGTAGCTCATTTTTCCGTATTCGTCGGAAAGGGAGGCTGCCCCACAGGCTGAGGCCCCACCATGCAATTGACCCACAATGCGATGGTTTTGGTCGAACAACGGCGATCCGGAAGAGCCTCCTTCGGTAACGCCCTCGTCCCAACCGGTTACCCCCCAATGCGAGTTAGCCGGGCAGGATCCAAAGGTGGTTGAAATAAGGGGGTCGTTTTCGCGGGAAACTTTTTTGATGTCGCCGGCAGGATGATGAATTCCCACCGCGGAACTGGGCGTATTTCCTGAATTATCCCAACCGTTAAAGTAGGGGGCAATGGCTGCAGGAACAGTGTTCCCTTGTAATCCCCCGGTAATTTCGACCAAGCAAAAGTCGGAGGCGCTAGCGCGCGCACGCAATACGGCACCGCTTAAGGACTGAAAACTCGGTTCTGCGGGTGGATTTGCACAGGTTGGGCTTTGCCAATTGAAGCGAAAAATCCAGCTTGCGGGGTTACTGTAGCAGTGGTTTGCGGTAAGCACATACGGCTTTCCGTTGTTCAACGTGTTGTTAATTAAGGATCCCGAACAAAATCCGTTGCTACCGGATACCAGCATTACAACCCCGTTGCGTTCCTGCTGCCATGCCGCCCCTTGAGGACAATTCACATTAAAATTACAATTTCCGGAGCTGCCAAAGGCTTTCTGCATAAACTCTTTAGGGGTTCGGTACCCGTGCGTTACCGTGCTTAGTTGCAAGAACCCTCTCGGGTTTCCTTCAGGAACAAAGTACTCGAGAATGATTTCATCCCCTGGAATCAATTCCGTACCGAGTTGTTGCTGGTACAGGTGTGCTGCGGTGAATTTGCCTAAAATGAACGACTTCTCAGGATTGTACACATACAATTCGTTGCCCTCAGGAATTTCCGTATGGTCAAAGGTTAAATTCAGCGATAGGGCTCCTGGGCTTTGAATGCGAAGCAACCACAAGGTTCCTTTGTTTTTCAGAGGAATCCAAACGCCGTGGGAATTGCAATTGAGCGAAGTAGCGTGATTGAATCCAAAACGCCAAGGATGATCTCCGAGTGAGTCCAAGATTCGGTCCTCTGCCTTCAAGGAGGGGATATCCGGTGTTGGGAAGCCCACCAAAGGAACAGCATTCCAACCTTGTTGAGGAAAATAGTGGCCGCTGCCGCCGGAACCTTGCCGTTGAGCATAACCGAAGAAGGCAAAAAATAAAAAAGTTGTAAGGATGAATGGGGCTTTCATAGGGCTTAATGTTTAGCAGGTGGTGTAACGCGTTTTATTCCACAACCCTTTGGGTCCGTGGTGTTGGGCTTAATTTTTTGGTGGTTTCCATGGGCCTTAATCGCCTGGAACAAGTAGGGGAGGTCTTGTTTTCGAGATCTGTCCCACGAATTATCGATGGAACCGCTGTAGATTAAGGTTAAATCTTGGTCAAAAAAGAACACATGGGGCGTGGTTTTGGCGCCAAATGCATCCGCAAGTTCCGAGCGATTATCCAAAAGATAGGGCATAGCGTAGCCCTGTTCTTGGGCGTGCAATTTCATGGCTTCAAAAGAATCGGCTTGGTTTCGTTTTCCTTCGTTCGAATTTACTAAAACGAACCCAATATCATTGGCTGCGGCCGCGCGAAACAAAGAATCGTATTGTTTTTCCCACCCGGGAAAATCGTCGGAACCCACCACGAAGGGACATGAATTACAGCTAAATACAACAATCAACCCAAGGCTTTTTTTAGCTTGCGCTAAGGTGAGTGGGACGTCATCGACGCCTTGTAGCGCTAAATTTTCCAAGGGGGCCTTGTCCTTGAGGGTTAATTGTGCACATAAAGAAAGGGTGCATAAAAAGCTGAGGAAAAGCGCGGCGGTTTTCATAGTCATGGATTATACTACAAGAATAGTTAAAAACTAAAACCTGCGCAATCAAATGCACAAAAAGCGATTCCTTATATTTGCTTAAGTATGGAGGATAACTTGCCATTGGTGATTGGAATTTGTGGGGGCAGCGGCTCAGGTAAAACGACGTTGATTAAACGCCTGCAGGAGGATCTTTCTGCCGTCAACCCGGTGATTTTTACCATGGACAATTATTATCATCCCATTGAGCAGCAAGTTCGAGACGCTAACGGAGTGGTGAATTTCGACCTGCCAACGGCCTTGGATGAGGCGCAGCTGACGCGGGATTTAAAGCAATTGTATTCGGGAAAATCGGTGGAGGTTAAGGAGTATTTTTTCAACACGGTTCCCGAAAAAAACAGCTTACTTACGCTTAACCCGGCAGAAGTGATCTTAGTAGAAGGACTATTTTTGTTTCATTACCCTGAGGTGCGCAACCTTGTAAATTTCAGCATTTTTGTGGATGTGGATTTCAACACCCAACTGGATCGCCGGATGTATCGAGACCAAACGAGCCGAGGCTACAAACATCACGACATTATATATCAGTGGAACAATCATGTTTTGCCGTGTTACCAGAACTACATTGAACCCTACAAAAACCAAGCGAACGTTGTATTTCGAAACGATCATCGGGCCGAAACAGATTATGTGGAATTAAAAACACATATTATGCACTTAATCGAGCAACAGGGCTTACAATGCTAAACAATCCTAATTCATCCCGTGTTTTTAAGCTATGCAATATTGTAACAACCCCTACCAACAGCAACGCCTTCAAACCCTGGAGGTTCGAATAGGGTCTTTGGTCTTAGGTGCCGATCATCCCATTCGTGTTCAATCCATGACCACGGCCGACACCATGGATACCGAAGCCTCCGTCGAAGAGTCGGTTCGTATGTTAGAAGCAGGGTGCGAATTGGTACGGTTAACGGCACCGAGCAAAAAAGAAGCAGAGAACCTGAAAGACATCAAAGCGGCGTTGTTAGCAAAAGGGTATACACAACCCTTGGTGGCCGACATTCATTTTACGCCCAATGCAGCAGAAATTGCGGCGCTTCATGTGGAAAAAGTGCGGGTAAATCCCGGGAACTATGCCGACAAAAAAAAGTTTGAAGAACTCGATTACACCGATGAAAGTTATCAAGAGGAGTTGTTGCGCATTGAAGAAAAGTTTACGCCCTTGGTGTTGTTGTGTAAGTCGCTAGGGAGAGCGATGCGTATTGGAACGAATCACGGGTCTCTTTCGGACAGAATTTTAAGCCGTTATGGCGATACGCCAGAAGGCATGGTCGCATCCGCCTATGAATTTATTGAGGTGTGTGAGAAAAACGGGTATTTTAATCTCGTGATTTCCATGAAAGCCAGCAATACCTTGGTCATGGTGCAAGCCTACCGTTTATTGGCCGCAGAAATGCTGCAAAGAGGGCGGAACTATCCCTTGCATTTAGGCGTTACCGAGGCTGGAGACGGTGAAGATGGGCGCATAAAATCCGCGGTGGGTATAGGGTCCTTGTTAGTGGATGGCTTGGGGGATACGGTGCGGGTTTCCTTAACGGAAGCGCCCGAATACGAAATTCCTGTGGCGCAGAAACTGCTGGAAATCACCCATCAACAACGAATTTCCCCCCTCCCGTTTATCCCGCAAGAATTGCCTTACAATCCTCGCGCTTTTGAGCGGCGACTTTCCCGCGAAATCGGGGTGCTTGGAGGAGGACAAGTTCCTGGGGTAATAGCGGATTTTTCGAACAAAGAGGCAATTACCCCAGCGAATTTATACGCTTGCGGTTATGTTTATTCCCCGGTTCTGGATAAATGGCACATTCAGGAAGCCGCTGCGGATTTTGTGTATATCGGCCACCAAACCTTGGATTTTGAACTTCCGGGAACCCTGCGGGTGTTAGTGCATGGGAGCTCTTGGACTCCCACTAACGAGCCATCCTCCACTACCTTTCCAGTGATTGCATTGAACGATCGAGCGAATTTCCCGAACGACCAAACGTGTTTTTGTGAAACGGACGCCGCGGAGTTGGAAAGCCTCTGGCACCTTTTACGCGAGCAAGACGTTCTGGTGTTAAGCGCAAGGCATGATAATCGTGTACAATGGTTTCGTTGGGCATTTATGCTCTTAAAATCGCGGGAGAGGCTGAACCCCGTTATACTAAAATTAACCTCAGACACCGAAGAGTTAGAGCGGTTTCAACTCGAGGTAGGGGTGTATGCTGGCGCTTTATTCGTGGACGGCTTGGGAGAAGGCCTTTGGATACAAGCGCCAAATCAAGCTAAAACAGAGATTAATACCGCGTCCTTCGGGGTGCTTCAGGCGACGCGATTGCGCATTTCAAAAACCGAATATATATCGTGTCCAGGTTGTGGAAGAACCTTGTTTGATTTGCAGGAAACTACCGCAAAAATTCGGGAACGAACGAGCCATTTGAAGGGTTTGAAAATTGGAATTATGGGATGTATTGTCAATGGCCCCGGCGAAATGGCCGATGCCGATTACGGATATGTGGGCTCTGGACCTGGTAAAATTACGTTGTACAAGGAGAAGCAGGTGGTGCGCAAGAACGTGAATACCGAAGAGGCCGTGGAAGCCCTCATTGACGTGATAAAATCGAACGGGGACTGGTTAGAGCCCAACCGGTAGATTGCACTATACACATTGCATCGTGAATTAATCCTGGCGGGTTATCGGCTCCAACATGGAGGATTTTTTTACTTTCGTAGCATGGCTGAATCGTTAGAAAAATATACCAAGCGCGGAATACGGAATAGTTATGTGTCAACGGTAGTTGGAATATCCCTGGTGTTATTTTTAATTGGAATTGTATTAAGCGGGTCCATGGCCTTAAGCTCGATACAAAAACAGGCGAAAGAAAACATTCAATGCGATGTGTTTTTTAAGTCGGAAGTTAACGATGCGGACATCAAGCAAATGGAAAATCAGATCAGTGCGTGGAAAGAGATTAAAAAAGTTTGGTTTGTCTCTTCGGAACGCGCTATCGAGGAGTTTACGGGAGACGAAGCCGAAGATATACAAGCACTTTTTGGAGAAGAGAATCCGTTGCCCCCTTCGTTGTGCTTTAATCCGTCAGAAGCCTATGCTACCAAAAATGGGTTGAAGAAAATTCAGAATAAATTGCTCAAAACGTTTCCAGAGAGCATTGATGAGGTTAGTTACGACAGCGCTTCCGTTGAACAGATTAATTTAGGATTTAAGCAATTTGCGCTGGTTTTCCTTTCTGTGGCCTTATTGCTAATTATCATCGCGGTAGCCATGATTAATAACACGATACGTATGGCGTTATACTCGCGAAGGTTTACCATTAAAACAATGCAACTGGTGGGGGCAACCGGCGGATTCATTCGACGCCCGTTTTTGATTCAGTCCTTAGGTAACGGAATTCTTGCCGCTGCAATCGCCCTGTTTCTTTTGGTAACCGTATTTTATGCATTGAACAATTTGTTAGAAACCATTGAAATCACTTTTTCTTGGCTCAATCTGATTATCCTTTCCCTATCATTGTTAATTATAGGGGTTTTCATTACTTTCGTATCCACGTGGTTTGCCCTCAACAAATATTTGCGATTGAAATTGGATAAATTGTACTAAGAATGAACAAGATAAAGCACTTTGGTTTTGATGCTAAAAATTACAGGATTTTACTCATTGGATTAGGCATCAATGTATTGGGTTACATTTTAATGATTGGAGGAGGTTCGGACGACCCGAATGTATTCAATGAAGATGCCTTGTTTAGCCCAATACGCATTACCCTGGCCCCATTTTTCATTTTATTGGGCTATGGGGTGATTTTCTTTGCAATCATGAAAAAACCCAAGGCTGCATCCGAAATTCAAGAAACCCGGGCGGAAGATCCTAAAAAGGAGATCGTTAAAGATCAAAAACGTAAAAAATAGATGACGGTTCTTGAGGCCTTGATCCTCGCCCTTGTGGAAGGCTTAACCGAGTTTCTGCCCGTATCGAGCACAGCCCATTTACTTTTTACCGAACAATTGTTGGGTATTCCCCCATCGGAGTACGTTAAAATGGTTACGGTTTCCATTCAGTTCGGGGCAATTCTCGCGGTTGTTGTAGCTTATTGGAAACGGTTTCTGATCAATGTTTCATGGTCGTTCTATAAAGTGTTGGCAATTGCTGTGGTACCGGCGCTGGTGTTAGGAAAATTGTTCGACGACAAAATTGAAGCGGTATTTGAAAAACCTTTAGTTATTGCAGCCGTGTTAATCGTTGGGGGAATTTTCTTGCTGTTTATAGACCGTATTTTTTTAAAACAAACCCACATCCAAGACCGTGAAGTCTCGTTACGCCAAGGACTCACGGTTGGTTTTTGGCAATGTTTGGCCATGATGCCCGGGGTGAGCCGATCGGCTGCGTCCATTATTGGAGGGCTTCAACAGGGCTTGAACCGAAAAACAGCCGCTGAATTTAGTTTCTTCTTGGCGGTTCCTACCATGGCTGCGGTCACCCTTTATTCCGTTTTCTTAAAAGATTGGAAGGTTAACGGAGAAGAAATGAAAGGCATTGACATGGTGCTCAGTTCGCAACAAAATACCTTGGTCTTCCTGCTCGGGAATGTTGCTTCGTTTTTAGTCGCCTTCTTAGCCGTAAAAGCGTTTATTGGGGTTCTTCAAAAATACGGATTTAAGGTTTGGGGATATTACCGAATTGTAGTTGGCGTGCTCTTGTTGTTGTATTTCATCAACCAAGAATCGAACCCAAAAAAGCACGTGGAGCCCCAAAAAACTTCGCAAGCTTCGCATCCATGAATTTTCTGGAAGGGGAGGTGCTTTTAGTAGACAAACCCTATGGGTGGACCTCCTTTGACGTGGTCAACAAAATTCGATGGAATTTAAAGCGCACACTGAAGGTAAAAAAAATAAAAGTAGGGCACGCGGGAACCCTTGACCCCTTGGCCACCGGTCTTTTAATCATTTGTACAGGAAAGCGCACAAAAAACGTAGAAACCTACATGGCGGAAGTAAAGACCTACACCGGCACCCTGCTGCTCGGAAAAACCACACCCTCGTTTGATTTGGAAACCGACTATAATGAACTATTTCCGGTGGAACATATTACAGGAGAAAAAATAAGCGCTGTAGCGAAAGGATTTCTTGGGGTTCAGGAACAAACAGCACCAATGTACTCCGCTAAACAAGTTGCAGGTAAACGGGCTTATTTGTTGGCGCGTGAAGGCAAAGAGGTTGAAATAAAAGCACATCAGATTACGATTGAACAGTTTGATGTAAACATCGACCGCTTTCCAGAAGTAACGTTTGAAATTCGTTGTTCAAAAGGGACGTATATTCGGTCAATTGCTCAGGAATTCGGAAAACGCCTAGCGTCTGGAGCGACGTTAATTGCCCTACGTAGAACACAATCCGGTGCATTCCACGTATCAAACGCCCAATCCGTGGACGCATGGTTGAACATCATCAATCCGGAAACTATTCCTTAATGTGCTTTAGTTTCTCTTGAACCTCCCGAAGGTAACGCTGGTAGGTTTCTGCTTTTTCTTGGTAGCCATTTTCCGTTGCACGGTGCAGTCTTTTTTGGAGATAATGCAGCTTTCTACCGAGTTTGAATTTATCCCATTTTGTGAGAATCTGTTTCATGGTTTATAACAATTAATGAGTTTCACAGCCTAAATCACTAGGAGTAGGTAAATGAAGTTATTGAATAAAGCGAAATCAACGACAAGGTTACGTTAAGTTTTAGAGAAGATTAACAAATGCTGTAATATTAAAAAAGGCTTGGTTTAGCGCTTGAAAATAACTAAGTTAGCCTCCAAAAAACAATCTTTATGAAAGCTAAAATTACGTTATTCGCCTGTGTTCTTTGTTTGACACAAGGGTTAATCGCTCAATGCAATTTTATCTATGTAACGCCAAATGGGTTACCCACAGGGCTTGGGAGCATGAACGACCCCATGGATATCACAACAGCCTTTAACACAGCCCCTTCAGGAAGTTATATTCGCATGGCTACGGGAACGTATGCTTTGAATTCCGCTTTAACCTTGAACGGGCAGAACATTACCGTTGAAGGAGGGTTTATCGACTCTTTGGCATGGACGAAAACAAGTCTCGCCGGTGCTACAACCCTTCTTCGAAACGGTACAAACCCTACGGGTCCTAACAATGCTCCGAGAATTTCAGCGCTTGAATTGGTTAGTAGGTCCGGATTCAGGTTTCAAGACCTTACGATTCAAACCGCGAACGCTCCTTCAGCAACGCAAGCGATGCCTTATGGTGTTACGGTCTATGGCGTTTATTTAGACAGTTGTTCTTCGTATGATTTTGTGCGTTGCCAAATCATTGCTGGTAATGCAAGCGCTGGATTTAACGGAACGGTAGGTGCCAATGGTGTAAATGGAGGCAATGGATCGCAAGGATCTTCTGGAAGCTGTAATGGAAACTACACATGCTGTTTTGGTTCAGAATCGGCTCCTGGCGGTAATGGCGGTCAAGGAGGACAGGGCGGTGCGGGGGTTTCCGGAGGAGCATCCAATAATAGTACCTCCAATAATAACCCAGGAACAACAGGAATCGGAAGAAATGGCGGCGGTGGTGGAGCAGGCGGAAAAGGAGGAGGGTTTAATTGTGGAGGATGTACTTCCGCCGTAGCAGGATCAGCCGGTGGAGGAAGCGCTTCTGCAGGTACAAATAATACGGTAGGTCAACCCGGCGCACAAGGCGACCCGGGCGGAGACGGAACGGCAGGCACTGCAGGAATCGCAGGGGTAGCAGGAGCGCTTGGCGCTCAAGGAATACCTGGCGTGGTAACAGGTGGATTTTGGAGCCCTGGCGCACAAGCACCTAACGGTGGAGATGGCACCGGAGGCCAAGGTGGATCTGGAGGAGGCGGTGGTGGAAGACAAACCTGTGCATTGTGCGATGACGGTCCTGGAAATGGAGGTGCAGGCGGCGGCGGCGGCGGCCAAGGGGGCCAAGGCGGAACAGGAGGATAT
>RFQF01000058.1 GCA_009925805.1 Flavobacteriia bacterium
GGAAAGAATTAATTTTTCATTATTACGATTATATAAATTACCTAACCTTTAATTAACGAAAAGTCATGAAGTTAAAATTAATTTGTATTATTCAAAATTAATAGTAAATTTGATTTAACTCTAAAACTATTACTATGTTATCAATTGCTATCGGTGGCTTGCTCGTATTAGCCTTGCTCGGTTTTTTTATCGCAGCGAAAACGGGAAAAAAACCTACAGGAATTCTATTGTTGGATTCGCTTTCGTCAATAATTAGCGAAAATCCAAAATGGTATTTACCGTTTACCATTTTAGGTTTGATTCTTGGATTTCTTTTTAACACGGTGCTTTATGCATTTTATAGTCTTACGGTAATATTTCAATATTTAATTATTGTACTTCAGTGGATTTACGACAATATCCTTGTAGTACTTGCATCTATGCTTTACAAACTTCTTTTAATGTTTGTTGCGCTATGGAAATGGTTATTTGAAAAATTAATAATTCCTTTTGTTACAATAATGTATGAAATTATTGTAATGATTCTGGATGTACTTTTACTGATACTAAGAATCCTAAAACATTATTTTGTACTCATTCCAATTGAATTACTACTGCACGCAATCCGTGCTGTTGTTCCTACACTTAAATGGAAAAATTACACAAAATCATTGGTTGTTGT
Organism: Flavobacteriia bacterium; assembly: GCA_009925805.1. Taxonomy (GTDB): domain Bacteria; phylum Bacteroidota; class Bacteroidia; order Flavobacteriales_D; family Crocinitomicaceae; genus UBA952. Next base: position 662 of record RFQF01000058.1, read on the forward strand.
CAGCGTTGGGATGGTATCAATTGCAATCTTCAAGTTTATTGGCTATTTGTTGTCTATGCCAATCATTGGTGACATAGGGTTATTTCTGTCGATGGTTGCAATTGTTTCCTGGATAGTTGGGTTGGTTACTTTTGGATCGCACAAAGAAGGAAGAAAATCCGCTCTATTTAGTGGGGTATTAATAGTTCTTACTGTAATTTTTTATTGAATTTTTCTGCCGGAAACCTTGATAAATTGGTAGATTATGTAGTTAACGAAAACAGTAAGCGGTTGAAAGTTGAACTTCAAAAAAATACAGTTAGCAATAAAATAGCAGGTTCCTTAACAGATACCACAATCAACGACGCTGATTTTGTAAAAATTATCGATACGCTTGAAACGGAGAAACAATTAAAATTAAAACAATCTGAAAATGAACGATACGCTAATTACTTTAAGAGTGAAATTCCTAAAATAGATATAAGTGCGTTTCCAGTTGTAACTTCTTCTCAGCTTGATAAAGAAATCAAAGATTTGAACAAAAAAATTAATGATAAAATATCCGTAGATAGTAAGGCAAGCCTAGAGAGTGCTAAAATGTTAGCTCAAATGAAAAACGAATCCTATTATTATTCATATGAGCAAATTAAAGTGTTTGAATTAAAAATGTCTAGGACTAACATGCTGAATAAATCTGAGTTGAAATCAATGAAAGATGAGTTGAGTTTTAGAAAATCTTGTGGATTGAAGTACGGATTGACATTATTCTTCTTCTTGATTGGTAAGGCACTTATTTTCGGATTGTTACTTACATTGATTATAAATCTTTTCGGGTTTTCAGTCAAACCTATCTATGACATGCATACATCTAACTACCTAGCTGATGAAGTTAAGTCTACCCAAGAGAAGAATAGACTTCAGCCATGGATAGGAATTTTACTCCTTGGACTTATTATTGGTTTATTCTTAGGTAATGGCTTCGGTAAAATCAGTGGATATTTCGTGCCTGGAAAAGAAACTAATAAATCGACTCAGGAGATGAATGTAAAGTCTCCTAATAGTGAACAAGAATCCCCAAATCAATCCTATGACACTGATGTTTCTGGACCAATTCAGGATGATGAGATGAATCAAGTTGATACACCTGACGGAGAATATTACGCAGAAGATTTTAACTGCTTTGATGGAAGTATAATTCCTATGGAATATGTTAATAACGGAACTTGTGATTGTGGTGGTTGTGAAGACGAGGGAGGGGAATAAATACTGATTTTTAATAATGGAGCGGAGATTCTTAAGTCTCCGCTTTTTTTTTCTTCTAAATTTTAATTTCCGCTTTTAAAAGTTTGCTAAATGAATTTACATCGCGACTAATTGCTATTAATTTTAATTTTTTTATCAAAAATCTTATTAATTGTTATTAGCATTGCACAAAGGAGATACTGGATTAAACGAAAAGTAAGGTTACTTTCGGAAAAATAAAGTTTTATTAAATAGTTTAGTGATGGTATTTGAATGAGTTCAAAAACCGGAATACCCCATCAATTATTGAGTTTTAAATTGACCGTTAAAACTTTCTAAAGGGTTAAAATTTTTGTATTACAGGCTTAATTGAATAACCCGCATTTCGCAGTAAGGAGATTACGCCTTCCTCTCCAGATAAATGACCGGCACCCACCGCAATGAATGTCGGCTCCTGTTCAACTTGTGTAGTAATTACAGGAATCCAGTTTTGATTACGACGGTTCAAAAAGGATTCGATGAAATCCGGAAAACCTTCCGATTCAGCGATAATTTCATGGTATAAGGTTTCTAGATCTTCCGATAAATAAGCGGACACCATCGAGTCGTATGCTTGAGGCTTCGTTAATCCATCCAACAACATTCGAACTTGATCGCTCAAGGAAACCGCATTAATCGTTTCCATCTGTGCTTGGATAGACTCAAGCCCCATGGTATTTTTTTTGCCCTTTTCGGCCATTTTTCCAAATTCGATTTCGTAGGATTTCGTCGATTTTAATTGATCTTGAAGCATGATGCTCGATAAAAAGAAGGGCTTTAAATGGCTGTAGCGTTTAAATTTCTTTTTACTCATTCCGCAGCTATCCATGCAATAACTTGAAATGGTTTTGTACACTACCGGTTGGGTAATGTCCTTTAATGTTTGTCCATTGGGCAACAAGGTTTGTTTTGCTAATGCAACTTGCTCCGATAAACTCATTTTTAGTTCCACTTCCATGGCTAGGGTTCGACATTGATCAAAGGCTTGAGTTAGTACTGGAGATATTTTAAATTGTTCTTCCGGCATCAAGTGGATCGTTCCGTAAAGGTAGGAAGTATGCTGTCCGTTTTTACTTTCAATTTTATAAAGCAGTTGGGAATGGGCACCAACGTTAAGTAAGCCAAAGACAATGGCCAGTATTTGCTTTTTCATAGATTATTGAAAATCGGCTACTTTCACCTTGCCATTGAAGGTAATGGATTCAACCTTCATGGTGAAGGTCATAGGGCCTGCATTTATGACCGATTGGTGAGGGAACATCAATCCATTGACAACGCGGTAATCGCTGTATTCGCTGGTAGCAGAATTCGATTCTTCCTTCTCTACCACCGTTCTAACGGATTTCCATTTGGTAAAAGTCCCTTTTTCATAATAATGGATGCTTTCATTTTTGGTGTTTGGCGCAACACGAATTACATAGTATTGCTTGTTGTTTTCTTGTTCAATTCCCACCATACTAACGATACTCGCATTTTCAGGTTTCATCCAATTCATTTCAGGATACAACCCAGATTCGAGCTTAGCTGCTTTAATTTTCATTTCATCAAATTCGGTTTTTCCTGTTTGCATGTTTTTCTCGTAGCCGCTTGTTCCGTCAAAAAATTTGCTTTGTGCAACTTGACCGTTGAATTCGATTTTTTCTGCATGAACTCCTTCTTTCGTATAAAGTTCGTACGCCGTTAAGGGGAATGGAATTTTGTCGGAGGTGAGTGCTGCCTTTTGTACCAAGTTTTTAATTTTATTTATTTTTTTGGTAGCCTGGTCTAAAGAGGTGGATTGCGTCATGGCCAACACATATTTTTCCAATACCTGATTCGGACTTAAATCCGAAGGTGTGCGATCGATTTTCACATCGCCAAACTCATCCAGTAAGGTGATTTTCCCATCACTGTCAAACGGCTTGATTTTATCGATAACCGACTCATTCCCCACCACAATGATGTTGTAATTATTGGCTTTAATATAGCTTTTTGCTACATTACTTAAATCGACCGAATTTATACTATCCAAGCGTTGTAAATAATTTCGATAGTAATTTTCGGGAAATTTATATTTTTTAATGTTATAGGCGAAGCGGGCAAGCGTTTGCGGCCGCTCTAGGGAGCGAGCAAAACTTCCGTTTTTAACGGCTTTTGTCAATTGCAACTCTGTTGTCGTTATGGTTTCGTTCAGTAAACGGTTTAATTCATTCACTATTTCTTGAATGGCAGAATCCGTCACGGCATTACGAAAATTACCGCTTACTGTAATCCATCCTCCTAAGTCTTGGTTGTTCAGGCTCGAATAGCAACCGTAGGTAAAGGCTTTGTCTTCGCGAAGGTTTTGCATAAGACGGGTTCCAAACCCACTACCTCCGAAAACATCGTTCAATACGGACATCGACAATTGGTCTTTGTTACCCATGCGCATTGGAATAGGAAAGGTAACTTGAATCACCGATTGAACCGCGCCGGGTTTATTGACAAAATAGACTTGGTTTCCGTTGGCTTTCACGGGGTCTTTGAATTCTTTCATGACGGGTTTCGGTCCTTGCCAATTGCCAAAATATTTTGCCACAGCTTTCTCTGCTTGGGCTCGTGTAATGTCACCTACAATCACCATGTAGGCGCCTTGAGGGGTAAAATGGGATTTATAAAACGCCTGAACATCGGTTAAACTGATGGAGGCTAGTGTGCTAAAGGTCATCACTTCCCCGTAAGGATGATTCGGGAAATTCACTTTTACAGTGGCATTATTCGCCATTCCGGAAGCCTCTGATTTTAAGGAAACCATCCCGGAACGCATTTGATCGGAAATACGTTGAAACTCGCTCTCAGGAAATGCAGCATTCATGACGACATCAGCCATCAAGGTAAGCCCTTGATCCATATGCTTTGTCAGAAGCGAAAGGGAAACATTCGTAGCGCTTGCGCTTAAAGAGGCCCCCAAGAAATCAACTTCTTTATCCAGTTGGTCTTTGCTTCGGTTGGTGGTTCCGGACATAACCAAGGATCCTGCAAGATCGCTCAGGCCCGCTTTGGCGCCCTCTAATTCTGCGCTATTTCCAAGGGTGAGGTCAAAAGTAACTTTAGGAAGTTTGTGGTTTTCCGATAGTATGACGGTAATGCCGTTCTCCGTGGTCCAACTTTCCGTGGCTTTCAGTTGAATTTGTGGCGCTGCTGCAGGTTTTGGCCTAATTGAGCGATCAATCTGCCCGTTAACAGCCATAAAACAACCAAGAACTACAAGGGATATAAAAGCTTTCATGAATTATTTTTCTTTGGGTAAGTAATACAAAATGACGCGTGCATTGTTATTTAAATAGGTTTTGGCTACGCGCTGGATGTCAGCTTTAGTCACCTTTCGGTATAAGTCCAGCATTTGATTTACGCGTTCAGCCGAACCGAAATACACATAATTATCCGCTAAGTTTTCGGCGATTCCCGCCACGGATGAGTTGGCTTCAATGACTTGTTTTTCAAATTTATTCAGCACCGATTGGTATTCTTCCTCCGTGATGAGTTCATTTTTGATCAATTCAATTTGTTCATCGAAGGCCTTTTTCAACGATGCCAAAGACCCCTGATCTTTCGCCAAGGCTAAAAAAATGTTCATTCCCCCATCTTCTAAACCATAGTTGAACGAACTAGCATAGGTGGCAATTTGCTGTTTTTCAACCAAATTTTTGTTGATTCTCGAACTGGTACCACCGGAAAGAATTTCGTTCATGAATTCCAAGGCGTAGGCATCGGGATGTTTTTGATCCGGAATTTTATATCCCATGAATACCGCTGGCAATTGGATGTTGTCGTAGATGGTATCTTCAATCGTTTTTACGATGGGGTCGTTGTCTTTGGTGGTTCGTGGAATAACCGTGGGGGTAGCACTGAGCTTTGCATAGAGTTCATTGCCCATCTTGCTGGTACCTGATCGAATGTCCTTAAAATTGATGGCCGATTTGTCTACACCATATTTCGAAGTGAATGCTTCATTCGAAAGCGCCAAATTATCGCGGTACAAATTGATGGCTTGTCCCGAAGGGATGGATCCGAAATATTGTTCAATCCACTTTTTCGTCTGCTCCAATGAAAAATCTCCTGCAATGGATAGGGTTGCATTGGCAGGAACGTAAAAATCTTGGTAAAACTGAACGTAGTCTTTTTCTTGCGCCGCATCAAGATGTTCCATGGATCCTATAGGTACCCATCGATAGGGGTGCTTTGGAAAGGCACGCTTGAACATTTCCGAAATAAAGCTGGCGTAAGGTTGGTTGTCCACACGCTGCCGTTTTTCTTCTTTCACCACGCTTCGTTGGGTTTCAATGCCCACGTTTTCCACCTTCGCATGCAACATGCGCTCGCTTTCCAGCCAAAGACCAAGTTCCAACTGGTTTGAGGGGAGAATTTCGTAATAATAAGTTCTGTCTTGTGAGGTGTTCGCGTTGAGGGTTCCTCCGTTTTTTTCAACTAACTTGGAATACTCACCACGTTCAATGTTTTGCGACCCTTCAAACAAAAGGTGTTCAAAGAAATGGGCAAACCCGGTTCGCGTTGGATTTTCATTTTTCGATCCCACGTGATACAACACTGAAACAGCAACAATCGGGGTAGCGTGCTCTTCGTGCAGAATTACGTGGATACCGTTCGGTAAATTGTATTCGGTGTAGGTGATTTTATTTTGGGCTTTCAACGATGAAAGGCCAAGGAAAAGGAAAAAGCATGCGAAACAGGGCTTCATGAAGTAAAATTTGGACGAATTTACTAAATTTACGGTTAGTGGAATTTCTTTTCGAATAATCCAAGCAAATTTTTTTAAGGTATCATTTTTGTCCTACCTTTGAATAATGCGAGGTTCACTATCCTTTATTTTCCTGCTATTGGGTGTTTTCTCCATGTGGTCGCAAACCGTAGTGCCGTTTCGAGATTTTAACAATTTCTTTTTGACTTACGAAAACGGTGCTTTCAAAACCTTGGAAATACAACCGGTAAAAGATTATAAAGCGGGTGACGAATTTGTGGCGTATATCGACACCAGGGGCAATCTGAGGCTTTATGACGGCCGCCAACGTAAGGATATTACCAACCTAAACGTAGAATATCAAGTATCCGATCATTTACTCGGTTATATGATTGGACCTACCCTCAACATGTGGGAACGCGGAAGGCTTCAAACCTTAACCTATTACGCCCGAAATTTCGCCGTCAAAGATTCCTTGATTGTGTACGAGGATACCCGATTCAATACCCTGAACATCTATTGGCATAAAAACACCCTGCCCCTGGCGACCATCATAGGGGAATTAAGCATCCCAACAACGATTGGGGAAAATATCGTTGTATTCAAAGACAACGGGAACTTGTATAAGGTGTTTTACGAAGGACTCATCTACGAAATTTTTTCTTGGAGCGGAGCAGTTGATTTTCAGTTGGGAACCGATATTCTTTGTTTTAACGACCCTACCACACGAACCTTTGTGGCGTTTGAAAATGGCCAATTTACCGACGTCGAATCCCAATTCATGCGCAAGTACAAAGCCGGTAGGGGATTCGTAGTGTATGAGGACCTAAATTCCAACCTTTGGTATTACCGAAAAGGGGAGAAGATATTACTTACCAATTTCATTTCTTCATTTTGGGATGTGAAAGATGATGTGGTTGTTTGGGGAGAAAACAATTACCTGTTTACCTTGGTGGATGGGGTGAAAATCCAAATTGCCAATTTTATTCCTTCCGAGTGGGAAATTAAAAACAATACCGTGGCATATAGGAACATTATGGGAGGGGTATCAGCGGTAGTGAACGGTATTAATACCGAAATCACCAAGTTGCAGGATTCTGAGTTTACCATTTTGGGAAATGCTGTATTGGTAAAACTGTTCAATAACTCCCACTTAGTTCTTTCGGAGGGTAAAATTTATGCTAATTAAGGATTTTGGGATAAAATTATCGTGGGTTTTCCTCGTGTGTTTCCAAAATTTCTGGGCACAAGAACCCGTTTTCGATCGCTTGGAACAACTGTACGATCAAGGGCATTACGGTATGGTTTACCGTCGAGCCAACCGTTACTTGAATCATCCTGATTACGATTATTCGTTGTTGCCAAAGTACTACAAGTCGATGGCATTGCTGCAACGGATCCCAACGCCGCGAATTCGTCAACGAAAAGAGGAAGAAATCAAGGAAGCTTTTCAGTTTTTGGAACAGCTTTCGTCTACTTCGAAAGGCCAAGCCGTTAAGTCCGCGCATTTCAACGAATTGGAGGCGTTACAGTTAGACTTGAATGCCTGGATTCAATTGGAAAAGGACCTAGGAAACAAGGAAATTGCAGGATTTTATTCCGATTTGATGACAACGTGCTTCAGTAAAATCAATGTGCGATCTGAAGGAAACCTAAATTGGAGTGCAAGCAACGATGCAACTTTAAAGGTTCAAGAATCCATGATTTTTTTTGCTCAAACGCTCACCGGTACCCCGTATGTTTGGGGTGGGATGACTACCTCGGGTTTCGATTGTAGTGGATTTACTTCTTACGTTTTCAATCATTTCGGCATTTCATTACCCCGTGTTTCCCGCGATCAATACGATCAATCGACAAAAATTCCTTCCGAGGAGGCGCGCATCGGTGATTTGGTTTTTTTTGGTAAAGACGGCAAGGTGAGTCACGTTGGAATTTTAGTAAGTCAGCAAGGTGAACCTAAAAAGATGATTCACGCTTCTAGCAGCAAAGGCGTGATGTTTCAGAGCATTGATGGGTCGGCCTATTACACCTCACGCCTCATCGGCTTTGGCCGATTTTGAAGGCTTCCAAAGGGTCTCGTTTAAAACAACCAAACCCAATGAGCCCAATCCGGTGATTCCCGTAATGCCAATCACCCATGGCGACATACTTTGAGCATTTAGTACCACGGAACCACAGGTAAGTACCCAGGACAGGCAAATGGCGATTAAAGCATACCATTTATACCGATAAATTCCATTCCAAAGCACGTCGAAGGAATTAATAGCCAATTGATTAAACACCGGTAGGGTGAACAAGGCCCAATGCATTTTAACGGCTGTTGGGATAGCGTTGAAGTAAACGATAAGCATCGCGATTAAAAGAAAATTAATGACCGAGAGCCACTCCGCACGGGGTGATCTGGATTTTATCAACAAATGAATACCGCTTGTGAAAACGGGCGTGGAGAGAAAAAAGACCCATCGGTATGCGTATACACTGGTAAACGAAAATGCCTGATACAAGAAAAAAAGAAACACCAAAAGGTTTCCGATGAATAGGAGCAACCAAAAATTGTATTTAATGCGTTCAATCATACTGTTTTTCTACTTAAGGCCGCCGCACATACCAGTTGCCAAAGTGCACGTGCCCCCACGTTTGCGTCCCAATCACCTTGGGATCCAGGGCTCACTTCGTTTAAATCAAACCCGACGATGCGCTTTCCGGAAGCTACTAAGGTAAATAAAAGATAACTGACGTGTTCTAGACTCAATCCCCCCGCAACTGGAGTGCCTGTATTTGGACAAAGGGAAGGGAACAATCCGTCGATGTCGAAGGAAATATATACCTCCTCGGATAAGGCAGCGATAATGTTCTCACAGGTGGTTTTCCAAGGAACTCCTGTAAAATGCGCTTCCTTTAATTCCCAGTCGTAAAAAGAAGTGATTTTTGGATGTTCTTCGGCTAGCATGAATTCTGCCTCCGAAAGATCTCGGATTCCTACTTGCACCAGTTGGTGAAGGGTTTCACATCGGTTGAGCACATTGTACATGATACTGGCATGCGATTGTTCAAATCCTTCATAGGCTTTCCGAAGGTCAGCATGGGCGTCAATTTGCAAAATACTGAGTTGCTCGTAACGCACCGCTAAGGCTTCGATTAATCCAAGGGGTGTCGAATGTTCCCCACCCAAAATAGCTACCAGTTTGCCTTGGTTTAGCAAAGGTTCTACCCGCGCAAATACATTTTTCCTCAAGGCCTCATGGGCTTCATTGATGGAGGAAATCAGCGCGGCATGTTTCGCCAAAGCAGCCGTTTCTCCTAAGGATTCTAAGTCGGAAAAATACGCAGCGGATTCTTGGTTGAATTGGTCGTTTATTTCCAGCCATTCGGAGGAAATAGGCGTCATATAAACCTGAATGTCGTAGGCTTTTGGGAATTTTGGATGGAAGAAATCGAGCTGAGTTGAAGCCTTGAGCAAGGCTTCGGGTCCTCGGCTTGTTCCTTTACCGTAAGACGCAGTAGCATCCCAAGGAACGGGAAGAATTACGATATCGGCGTCCTCTTCCAATACGGGGAATCCGAAAATGTTTCCGTTGGCCACACCTACGCCGTTGGGATCAAAACTCATTGTTTGGGATTATTTTTCGTGTAAGCTTCGATACTGGCCCGCACCGAATGATGCGCTTTCAGTAAAATTTCGGCTTGTTCTCGAGTTACCGGAATTTCATCGCAAATCATACGTAGCGCGCGATCGATGAGCTTGTCGTTACTCAGTTGCATATCCACCATTTTATTGCCCTTTACATGACCTAATCGAATCATCAGGGAGGTGGAAATCATGTTCAATATGAGTTTTTGAGCCGTTCCAGATTTTAACCGGGTACTTCCCGTTATAAATTCAGGACCGACTACGGGAACCATGGGGAATTGAACAATTGAAGTTAGTGGGCTTCCCGGATTACAGGTAATGCCTCCGGTGAGACACCCAAAATTATTGGCTTGTTCCATGGCGCCTAGAACATAGGGCGTGCTTCCTGAGGCAGCTATGCCAACCAAGGAATCCAAAACAGTCAAGGAATAGGCCTCCAAATCCTTCCAGCCTTGCGCGCGGTCATCTTCGGCAAATTCTACGGCCTTGCGAATAGCGGTATCACCTCCAGCGATAATCCCTACTACCTTTCCGTGAGGAATACCGAAGGTGGGTGGACATTCGCTCGCATCTACAATGCCCAATCGACCGCTGGTTCCTGCGCCCAGATAAAACAACCTTCCCCCTTGCTTCATCCGTGCATAACATTCCGTTACGAAGGCCTCGATTTGAGGAATAACTTGAGCCACCGCTTCGGGTACCCGCGAATCTTCTTGATTCATAGCAACCAACAGCTCCGTCGGCGAAAGCAACTCCAGGTTGTGGTAATCAGAAGCTTGTTCGGTGATACGATTCATGACATGAACGCAAAGAATTTAGAACTCGAAAGATCAATTTCAACC
>RFQF01000059.1 GCA_009925805.1 Flavobacteriia bacterium
ATATTAAAGCGAAAAAGCCCCTCGAATAAAGGGCTTTGTGATCCGCTCAGGATTCGAACCTGAGACCTACTGCTTAGAAGGCAGTTGCTCTATCCAACTGAGCTAGCGGACCAATATTTCTATCCAGCTGCTTGTCTGCCGAAAAACAATGTAGGCAGAAGCTACGGGACCAATAACAAAAAAGGGGATGATTGCTCATCCCCTGTCGGGGCGGCAGGATTCGAACCTGCGACCTCCTGGTCCCAAACCAGGCGCGATGACCGGACTACGCTACGCCCCGAACATAAAACCAATGCTTTCAATGACGCCATCCACTACGGCACGAACCCTGCGGCTTCTCATCCCTCTCAACCTTCACTTCGTTGCGGTGGGAGCGGGATTACCTCCGGTGGTCTCCGCTTCGCTACGGCACGAACCCTGCGGCTTCTCATCCCTCTCAACCTTCACTTCGTTGCGGTGGGAGCGGGATTCGAACCCGCGGTACGGTTACCCGTACGACAGTTTAGCAAACTGTTGGTTTCAGCCACTCACCCATCCCACCTCGTTCAATCGGACGGCAAAAATAGGAAATCCATTTGGTAACTTAAAAAAAAAGAGGAAAAAATGCGCTTAGTAATAGGTGTATCGCCCGAATTCCCCCTCAATAATTACTTGTTTCTGCGGCGCTTGTTCTACCCGGCCAATCACCTGCGCATCCACGTTAAAACGTTGGGCAATGGTAATGATTTCTCTCGCCGTGGCGCTATCCGTATACACTTCGAATCGCTGCCCCATGTTAAACACTTTGTACATTTCCTCCCATGAAGTCTTCGATTCCTCTTGGATGAGCCGAAACAATGGAGGGGTGGTAAAGAGGTTGTTTTTTACAATCGACAATCCTTCGATGAAGTGCAGCACCTTGGTTTGACCACCCCCCGAACAATGCACCATGCCATGGATGTGGGGTCGGTACTGGTCCAGTACTTCCTTCATGATCGGCGCATAGGTGCGGGTAGGGGAGAGCACCAGCTGGCCCGCATTCCTAGGACAGTTTTCCACCGCATCCAACAACTGCTTCGAGCCGGCATACACCAAGTCGTCCGAAAGACTACCGTCGTAAGTTTCGGGATAACGTTCTGCTAAATACTTGTGAAACACATCATGGCGTGCCGAGGTAAGCCCGTTACTGCCCATGCCACCATTATAAAACGACTCATAAGTGGCTTGTCCGTACGACGCTAAGCCCACAATCACATCCCCAACCTTTATGTTATGGTTGCTGATGACGTCGCTGCGGCGCATACGTGTGACAACCGAAGAATCCACAATAACCGTTTGTACCAAATCGCCTACATCGGCGGTTTCTCCCCCGGTGGAATAGACTTCCATGCCAAAATCACGCAGTTGTTGCAGTACCTCTTCTGTGCCTTCAATCAGGGTTTTTATCACCTCACCGGGGATACGCTGCTTGTTTCGGCCAATGGTTGAAGAAACCAAGATCGGTCCGGTAGCCCCCACACATAGCAGGTCATCAATGTTCATGATCAAGGCGTCTTGCGCAATCCCCTTCCACACACTCAGGTCTCCCGTTTCTTTCCAATAGGCATAGGCTAAGGAGGATTTCGTGCCCGCCCCGTCGGCATGCATCACGATGCAATAGGCTTCGTCTTGGGTTAAATAATCGGGCACTATTTTGCAAAAAGCGTGAGGAAACAACCCTTTATCCAAGGAAGCAATGGCGCGGTGAACTTCCTCTTTTCCGGCAGATACGCCGCGTTGCTGGTATTTTTGATCCGACATGGCTAAGGATTCGGTTAACGGTTAAGGTCCGGATTTTCCGACTCCATATCCTTGAGAATTTGGTCGACGTCCATCTCGGTGGTTTTTAGTTTTTGCTTACAGAATTGAATCAATTCGGCGGCGCGCTTAACTTTGATGGAAAGTTCATCGATTCCAATGGAACCTCCTTCCATAGCCGTTACAATGGCTTGAAGCTCTTCGAAAGCCTCTTCGTACGAAGAATTTTGCATGACCAAAGGTAAGAATTTTGTGGTTTTAATCGGAAATTCACCGTTGAGCGGCAACAAAATTAGCGAACTTTATAGGGGGCATGCTGCTTATTCAAGATTTTGGCGTAGTTTTGCAACAGATAAGGTGAAAAATATAGTCACCCGATTCCAAAAGTTTATTTATTTATTTAAGTTTTTTTTATGAACATGTACGTTTCAAACCTAAGCTTCCGCTTGGGTGAGCAAGAGTTGGAAGATTTATTCCGACAGTATGGAGAAGTTTCCTCCGTGAAGATTATTAAGGATCGTGAGACACAACGTTCTCGCGGGTTTGGTTTTGTAGAAATGCCGAACCAAGACGAGGCAAGAGCCGCTATGGAAGCTTTGTCGAATTATGAATTAGGAGGAAGAAACATCAACGTTTCTGAAGCACGCCAGCGCGACTAATACACCACTTGAAATTCTTTTGGGGCCGCACATGCGGCCTTTTTTGTTTTAAGGGCTTACTTCCCAATACAAAACCGACTAAAGATCGTCCCTAAAATATCGGTGTCCATTTCTATTTCGCCGGTGATGTTACCCAACGAACGCATGGCGGAGCGGATATCCATTGCAACTAAGTCTGCCGGGAGCTGATGGCTTAGACCGTTCAACGCTGCGAATAAAGCCCTTTGTGTTTGCTCCAGCGCTTCCACATGCCGCACATTAGAAACGATCGTTTCTTGGTTCACATCAAAGTCTTGCTTTATTCGTTCACTCAGGGCATGGGTTAAGGCTTGGATCCCCGCACCGGTAACGGCGCTTATCGCATAATCCACCGGGAAATTTACCGCATGCAGGTCCGTTTTATTGGCGACCCACAGAATTTCTTTTTCCGGATAACTCTCCCGCATGCCGTTTACCCACACGCGGTCTGCTTCCATTTGCGACGCGTTGCTCGCATCACTTAGGGCAAGTACCACCCGCGCTCGGGTTATTTTCTCCTGCGAACGAGCAATACCCATTGCTTCTATTGTTTCTGAAGTTGCTCGAATCCCCGCGGTGTCCATTAAGCGGAAACGTATGCCGTCGATGTTCAGCGTTTCTTCAATCACATCGCGGGTGGTTCCTGCGATTTCACTGACAATGGCACGTTCCTCCCCCAATAAATAGTTCAGCAAGGAACTTTTTCCCGCATTTGGTGCCCCTACAATGGCCACCGGTACGCCTTCTTTCATGGCATTGCCCAGCGCGAAACTGCTGATTAAGCGCTTCACTTTAGCTAAGACTTGTTGTACTAAATCAATCAATGCGCTTCGATCCGCAAAAGCGACATCCTCTTCGCCAAAATCCAATTCCAATTCAATGAGGCTGGCAAATTCGATTAATTTTTCACGAAGGGCACTCAATTCGTGCGAGAAGGTTCCTCTTAGTTGATTCAAAGCCATGGCATGCGCTTGCTGACTTTGAGAAGCGATGAGGTCGGCTACCGCTTCTGCTTGGGAAAGATCCAATTTGCCGTTGATAAAGGCACGTTGCGTGAATTCTCCAGGAGTAGCAAGACGAGCCCCTTGAGCAACCAGCGATTGTATGATGGTTTGTTGAATGTACGACGAACCGTGGCAATGAATTTCAATCGTTTCTTCGCCGGTGAAACTCTTTCCGTGGGCAAAGTACAAGATCAACACTTCGTCAATCGGGGTTTGGTGTCCGTCGCTGAACACCCCGAAGCGGATGCTGTGGCTTAGCATCGCATCGAGGGGTTTGCTGAAGTGTTGTTGGACGATCGACCTTGCCTGTGGTCCCGACAAGCGGATCACCGACAAGGCGCCGGTTCCTCCCGTAGCGAGGGCAACAATGGTGTCGTGCTTCATGGCGCAAAAGTACAAACTTCTAAGGGTTAACCCATGCGGAGAGCAAGGCCACCCAATCCAAAACCGCTTCATCGCTTCGGCAAAAATCCGGAACGACTCCATGGTTTATGAGGTATGTTTTTGTGCTTTCGCCCCAAGCGAACACCTTGGCACCTGGGGGGAATGCATGGCTCAGCATAAATGCCTCCACATTGCTGGGGCTCGTAAAAAGGTATACCGAACAATCGGGAAGGGATTGGGGGGCAAGCAAGGTTTGATACACCGGAAGCACTTCTTTTTGCGCTTCGGGAAAAACACGGGCAATGCTTCCTAAACTTCGTTGCGACACCGGGAATAATACCCTACGGTTTCCTACCCATTGTTGAAATGCTTGAGCTGTTTGCGCAGGGTTTCCCGGGGTGCTTCCTTGCCAATCCACCCGCGGGAGGTGCTTGGCGGTTCCAGCGGCGTAACAAAGCCTTGAGGGTTGCCACAATGGTAGATACGATGTCGGGCTGATTTTCAAGTGGAAAGGACAACAAAGCGGCGGCTTCGTGTTTCGATTTTCCGTAGGCGACGTGAACTGTTTTTCCGTCGTTGTACACGCCAAGCGGCAATTGACACCCGCCTTCTAAGCGCTGGAGCACTTCGCGTTCGATGCGTATCTGCCTTTCTACTTCGGCGTGGTTTAGTTTTCGAACCCAGGCATAGGTGCTAGGGTCGTCAGCACGCACCTGCAAGCCCAGCACGCCTTGGGCGGGAGCAGGAACGAATTCTTTGGGGTTTAAGGTAAGAGTAACTAAATCGCTTGTGGCTAGCTTTAATCGAGACACCCCCGCCTTCGCCAATAAAATCGCATCGTATTGTCCACTGCGCAGTTTTTCAATGCGGGTAGGAACGTTGCCGCGTAATTCGACCACCTGTAAATCCGGACGAAAATTCCGCAATACACTTTGTCTTCGTGCCGAACTGGTTCCGATTCGAGCATGTTTTTTAAGTTCAAATGGCTGCGAGGGGTCATGGGCTTCCTGGTGCATCAACAGCAATTCACTGGGGTCCTCTCGCTCAGAGACAGCGGCAATGACCAATCCGGGGGGAGGGGTGGTTTCCAAATCTTTGTGGGAATGCACCGCTAAATCCACCGAGCCGTTGAGCAAGGTGGCTTCGATTTCCTTGGTGAAAAATCCTTTTCCTTCCAGTTTGTCAAAGCTCAGGTCTTGGATGCGGTCGCCTTGGGTTTGGATGATGTTAATGGCAACGTCACAACCCAAATTTTCCAGTAAGGATTTCACATGATTCGCTTGCCAAAGAGCCAAATCGCTGCCTCGTGTTCCTATGCGCAGCAAGGGCTTAGCCATGCTTAACGAGAATTTCCTTGGCCAATTTCATGGGACCTGCGATGTATTTTTTTTCGACATACCCCAATACTTTTTCTAAGACTTCGCGCGAATGTGGGTCGAGGGCATCTATCTCTTCTTTGAATACTTCCTGCAGGGCATCCAGCTTAATGCGTTTTATTTCTTCAGGCACCGATCGCATGGCCAATTCCGCTTGACGAATTAAAAACAGTTGTTCGAATTCCCGGAGTGCTTCTTCAATTATTGCCAAAACACGGCTTAGTTCCTCGCCGCGAACTTGTAAATTTTGGTCGGAAATGGCTTGTAACTGCGCCACGGAAATGTAATGATTCGGGAAGTGGGCCAATATGGTGGGATCTAAGTCCTGAGGGATCGCTAAATCAATCAGGGTTTTGGGGTTGGTGTCGCCTTGAAGGAGCTGCTCATAAAGGGACGACGCAACGATGAGGTGTTCGGCTCCGGTACAAGAAATCAAAACATCAAAGCCTCCTTGGTAGGTGTCCAGTTCCTTTAACGGAAAGGCCTGTCCGCCCAGTTCTTCGGCCAATTGCTGCGCCTTTTCCAAAGTGCGGTTGAAAACGGTAAATTGGGTGAAGCCATGCTTCTTGAGAAAACGCCCCATCGTGGTGTTCGAAACCCCGGCACCGATCATTAGGATTTTTGCTTCTAAAGGAAGCTCAAGACGGGATAATTGATGGTAGGCTAAAGAAACCACCGAGACCGGTTTGCTGGCAATGGAAGTTTCCGAATAAACCCTTTTAGCAGTTTGAATCGTGTGTTTATTGAGAATTCTGAGTACATCGCCGGTGAGGCCTGCGGCATGGCAATGTTCATACGCTTGGCGGGTTTGGGTAATGATTTCGCGCTCCCCCAAGATCATGGAATCTATGGACGAAGCCACCGACATGGCGTGTTCTACGGCCTGAATACCCGAATAGGCCTCCAGATTTTGCACAAAAGCTTCGATTTGTTCCGACACGAGTTCCGGATATAAGGCCTGTAAGAAGGCGCGGTTGAACTCTGGTGCAGGGGCTTGTTGGGCCAAGTAGGTAAATTCGACACGGTTGCAGGTAGAAAGCATCATGAGTTCCGAGAGGCCGAATTGCGCTTGGATTGGTGCGAGACGGTGGGCTAAATTTTCTGGCGCGATGTGCAACAGACCGATGCGGTCAACGGCAAATACCCGGTGGGTAAAAGCAAGGGTATTCAAACGGTTCAACTCCTCCAGCGCCATGATCGAAATAAGTGCATACAAAGTTCTCCATTGAGGGAATAGGAAGTGTCATATTTGTGTCATTTAAAATAATTTAGAACCAATCTAAACTAAAAGGGTGTTGAAATATCTTGGCAGAGTTCCACGAGCAGTTTATCGGTGGACTTGGGATGCAAGAAGGCAATGCGTTTGTGGTCAGCACCTGGTTTGGGATGCATGTGGATGAGTTCAAATCCTTGTTGGGTTAGGCGTTCAATTTCTTTTTGTATGTCGTCGGTTTCAAAGGCGACGTGATGAAAGCCTTTGCCTTTTTTCTCCAGAAATTTTGCGATCGGCGACTGGGCATCTGTGGCTTGCAGCAATTCAATTTTGTTGGGGCCTACCTGAAAAAAGGCTGTAAGTACGCCTTCGGATGCCACGGCTTCCGTTTTATAGCAAGGGGTATTTAGCAGTGCCTCATAAACCGGGATACTTTCTTCCAGATTTTCTACAGCAATGCCTAAATGTTCAATCCTAAGCAGCATTAATATTTGATGATTTTATCGGTTTTGTTGTCGTAATTAACGTTGTAAATGCCGCTAAGCAAGTCCGAGCAATCCACAAAATCGGCGTAGCCTTTCTTGAGCAAATTGCCAAAGGCGTCGTAGATTTCGTATTTGGTTTTTGAAGCGACATTTTTTGATTTAAAGTAGATGTTGGATTTTACTTTCAACGGACTTATAGTAACTGAAGATATTTTTGAGGTAAAACTAACGGTTTTAGAGCTTCGGGTGTTTCCTGTATTATCGGTTTGTGAAACCCGAATTTTATTTACCCCGCTGGTAGGGATAATATCAATGGAGTATAGGTTGTTGGTTTTCAATCCTTTTCCAAGCACTTCAGCAGCGGGAACCCAACGTCCCCATTTGAATTGTTCGACCGCATAGGCTAGTTTTCCCGATTCATTTTTTGTAGACCAGGTGATTTTTCCCAGGTCGTTCGCAGCAAGGCTAATAATTTCAAAGGTGCTGAAAGGGAGGAGAGCCTCCGGGTTGACGAAACTGGGAACACATCCTTCCCCGTGTTCGAGCTCAACAAACACCTCGTCCCCCTTTTTTAAATTAAACAGGGACAAATCCACTTCAAAATACTCAGTTTGAATGGAGGCGGGTAGGATGTTTCCGTTAACCAGGACTTTATCGATGCAATAGCCATAGCCGTCTCCTTTGATGGGATTGGAAACGAACAAGTTCATGCCTTCATAATTTCCACTGAGGGATAGGGATTGAGCGGGAGATGTAAATACTACGAGAAATAAGGAAAAAACGGCAATCCATTTCATATCGACAAATTTACATATTCAAGGGATTAAGAATGCAGGAGGCCCCACAAATTGCTTAATTTTGCACTATGGATTGGTTTCAACAAAATTTAGGGATTGTTAAAGCACTGCACATCATTTTTATGGTCAGTTGGTTTGCGGGTCTTTTCTATATGGTACGGCTTTTCATCTATGCTGTTGAGGCCAATGAAAAAGAAGAACCGGAAAAATCGATCTTATCACGGCAGTTTACCCTGATGCAAGGTAGGCTCTGGTGGATCATAACAACCCCGGCGATGGTATTGACGGTTGTTTTTGGTGGGTTGATGTTATGGATTGTTCCGGCCTATTTGCAGGAATTATATATGCATTTGAAACTTGGATTTGTGGCATTGCTGCTGGTGTATCATTTTATTTGTCAAAAAATTTTCTTGGATTTGAAAAAAAACCAATTTCATTGGAGCAGCGGAGCCTTGCGTATTTGGAATGAGGTCGCCACGCTGTTGTTGGTAATTATTGTTTTTATTATTGTGTTAAAGGATGGAACCAATTGGATTTATGCAAGTATTGGTTTTTTGGCCTTGGCTTTACTCCTTTTATTTGCAATTAAAATGTACCGCGCGGTGCTAAAAAAGGAATAAAAAGAAATAAGGGGGAGCTGTATAGAAAAGAATTTTATTACCTTTGCGCCAAATTTCGAGTAAGCGCCGATTCTATGAAAAAACTTAAGACGATTTTGCTGTTATTGGTGCTTGCCTTCCAATTGTTTTTTGGGTTAGTGCATGCCTCAAATACTGAAAAATCAGAACCGTTTGATGTAAGTGAATACATAATGCACCATATTCAAGATGCACATGAATGGCATTTATGGGGCAAAGGTCACGAGGGAACCTCCATTTACCTTCCAGTAATTTTGTGGGATAATGGTTTAAAAATCTTTTCATCAAAAGAACTATATCACGGAGATACGATCGAGGTGCTTCCAAAAGCATCGGCCTCCGTTGAGGAAAGTAAGGCCATGCATTATTTAAAAGGAAAGGGCGCGGCAACCCAATATGCCTTATTCCATGAAGAAATATACAAACTAAATGCAGGAGCGCTTGAATTTCATAATGGTCATCCCAAAAATGCCAGCCCCTTAGACTTATCCATTACTAAAAATGTGCTTTCTCTCTTTATTGGGGCCTTTTTATTGCTAGTGCTTATGCTTTCAACTGCGGCTTACTATCGTAAAAATGGGGCGGTTTCGCCAAGGGGCATTGCCAAATTTATTGAGCCGTTGATTGTCTTTGTGCGTGATGAGGTGGCAATACCTAATATTGGAGGAGGAAAACACCAGCGTTACTTGGGCTTTTTAACCACCGTCTTCTTTTTTATTCTAATCAACAATTTATTGGGAATGATTCCTGTGTTTCCCGGCGGTGCTAACCTAACCGGTAATATAACCATTACGCTGTTTTTGGCGGTCTGTACGCTTTGCATTACCGTATTTAGTGGCAATAAGAATTATTGGAAACACATAATTGCCACACCAGGTGTTCCTTTGGTTTTACTTCCGATTATGATTCCAATTGAGTTGGTTGGAATTTTTACCAAGCCTTTTGCCTTGATGATTCGTTTGTTTGCGAACATTACAGCAGGACACATTATCGTTTTGGCACTAATCTCAATTATTTTCATAAACAAAGCTGCAGCATGGGGTTTTCTCTCTGTGCCCATGGCCTTGTTTATTTCTATACTTGAAATATTAGTGGCTTTTTTGCAAGCGTATTTGTTTTCAATGTTGTCAGCACTGTTTATCGGTGCGGCAGTTGAAGATGAGCACCATTAATTAGTAATTTTTAAAACCATATAGTATGCCAGGAATGTTTGGAAGTGTTGCGGCCATTGGTGCAGGATTAGCTGTACTAGGCGCAGGAATCGGAATCGGAAGAATCGGTGGATCAGCCGTTGAAGGAATTGCTCGTAATCCGGAAGCCGCTGGAAAAATTCAAACAGTTATGCTAATTGCTGCAGCCCTAATTGAAGGGGTTGCATTGTTTGGGGTAGTTGTCGGATTCTTAGGAGCGAAAGGATAGGTTTTAGTATTGGACAGGGATTACTTTCTGTCTTTTGATGTTTATTTTGGCAAAATTCGTTTGGAAGCCAGTTTTGAATGCGGTAAACGCCCGAAGCCAAAAAATAGATGAGGCCTTGCTCGAAGCAGAGAAGGCACGTCAAGAAATGAAAAGTCTTCATGCTGAAAATGAGCGAATTCTCAAGGAAGCTCGCGCAGAACGCGATAGTATATTAAAAGAAGCAAAAGAAGCAAGCACCCGCATGATTGATGATGCCCGCGAAAAGGCAAAAGGGGAAGGGTCAAAGCTAATTGAAGCGGCCAAAACAGCTATTGCGTCAGAAAGAAATGCAGCGATTGCTGATATGAAAGCACAAATTGCCAGTTTTTCGGTTCAAATTGCTGAGCAAATTGTGAAAGAATCTTTGTCCTCAGATGACAAACAAAAAGCATTGGCCAGTAAAATGGCGGAGGAAATTAAATTAAATTAAAATGGCTTCTACCAAATCAGCAGTCCGTTATGCAAAAGCACTTTTGGATTTATGCTCCGAAAAGGGCTTGGTAGACGCTATTGAAAAAGATTTGCAGCAATTTATCAATGCCGTGCAGGTATCCAATGACCTTCGTGTGTTTTTAAATTCTCCAATTGTGCGCGGAGAAAAAAAGAACACGGTATTTCAAGCACTTTTTGCAAATTTCAACCCTTTAACCTTACATTTTTTTAATTTGGTTATTAAGAATGGTAAAGAGGCAATTTTGCCAGAAATCGCCAATCAATTTAATTCTTTATTAAAAAAACAACGAGGAATAGTTACGGGAACCATTACCAGTGCGGCACCCTTAAGTGCGTCGACCAAAGAAACCATTTTAAAGCGCATTTCTCCTGCATTTGAGGGAACGCTTAGTTTGAGCGAATCGGTAGACCCAACCTTATTAGGCGGATTTGTTATTCGTGTAGAGGACAAGCAAATTGATGCTTCAGCAGCCAGTAAATTAAAAGAATTAAAACAAGAATTAGTAAAATAAATACAGAATGGCAGAGTTAAAACCAGCAGAAATTTCGGCAATTTTAAGAGAACAACTTTCAGGTGCAAAAACTGAAGCTGAATTGCAAGAAGTAGGCACCGTACTCCAAGTAGGGGACGGAATTGCCCGTATTTTTGGACTCAACGGAGTTCAATACGGAGAATTAATTGAATTCGATGGCGGGATGCGCGGAATTGCCTTGAACTTGGAAGAAGATAATGTGGGGGCCGTATTACTTGGTCGATCCTCTAGTGTAAAAGAAGGGGACACCGTGAAACGCTTAGGTAGCATTGCTTCCGTGAAAGTAGGCGATGGAATGGTAGGAC
>RFQF01000060.1 GCA_009925805.1 Flavobacteriia bacterium
GTAAAAATGACAAAATTAGGATTCAACGCTTCGTAAATTTGGGCAATCAACCGAGTGTATTCTGCGACAGGAGGAATGCAAATCACTACGTTTTTGTTTTTCAATGTGGGGGTATTTAACTGGGAATAATCTACTGGAATGTATTTTATTCCGAATGCTTCAAAAGTGGCGATTTTCTGAGGAGAACGCCCTAAGGCCGTTACCTGAAATCCAGCTTGGGATAAATGAACCGCTAGCGGCGTCCCCAACCAACCTGCACCAACAACTAAGACTTCCTGCATCTAAAAAAGTTAACAATTTTATGCGATATTGGTTGCGATTTATTTAGCTTTATTTGGACGGTTTTATGATGCTTATCGTAATTTTACCAAAAAAAACACTATGTACGACGTCATTGTTATCGGTTCAGGTCCCGGGGGGTATGTTTCAGCCATTCGTTGCGCGCAACTTGGGCTGAAAACGGCTATCATTGAAAAATATGCAACCCTTGGGGGAACTTGTTTAAATGTAGGCTGCATTCCTTCTAAAGCCCTGCTGGATTCTTCCGAGCATTTTTACAACGCGACGCATCATTTTGTAGAACACGGCATAGAGGTGAAGGAGGTGAAAGCAAATTTTTCACAAATGATTCAACGGAAAAACGACGTCGTAGCGCAAACATGCCAAGGTGTGAAATACTTAATGGAAAAAAATAAAATTGAGGTTCATCACGGTACCGGTTCGTTCATTAACGCAACCACGGTATCAGTTACCTCCGATACGGGAACCAAAGAATTGCAAGCAAAAAACATCATTATCGCTACAGGATCCAAACCTAATTATTTTCCGAGCATGGTTCCCGATAAGCAAAGAATCATCACCTCCACAGAAGCCTTATCGCTGCACGAAATTCCTAAAAAACTTATCGTAATTGGAGGCGGAGTCATTGGTTTGGAATTAGGTTCAGTATATGCGCGTTTGGGTTCAGAGGTGGAAGTAATTGAAAATAGTTCAACGTTGCTCGGCACCATGGATGGCTCTGTAGGGAAGGAGCTCACAAAAATCCTCAAAAAAGAAGGATTGAAATTTTATTTTGAACATCAAGTTCAGCAGGTTACCAACCTAGGGGAAAAAACCGCCATCGTTGCATTGGATAAAAAGGGAAACGAAGTGAATTTCGAATCCGATTATTGCCTCGTGGCTGTAGGAAGAAAAGCCTACACCGAGGGCCTTGGCCTTGAAAAAGTGGGCATTACTACCACCCCGCGAGGACAGGTGGAAGTGAACGAGCACCTTCAAACCCAAGTGCCCAATATTTATGCTATTGGGGATGTAGTTCAAGGGGCAATGTTGGCCCACAAAGCGGAAGAGGAGGGAGTTTATGTGGCAGAACAAATAGCTGGTCAAAAACCTCACATTAATTATAACTTAATTCCTGGGGTTATTTATACTTGGCCTGAAGTGGCAAGCGTGGGGAAAACGGAGGAAGAACTGAGGGCTCAAGGGGTTGAAATCAATATCGGAAACTTTCCGATTAAAGCCTTGGGAAGAGCGCGTGCTTCCATGGATACTAGTGGATTCATTAAAATAATTGCCGACAAAAACACGGATGAGGTGTTGGGCGTTCATATGATTTCTGCACGAGCAGCAGACTTAATAATGGAAGCTGCCATAGCCATGGAATACCGGGCTTCCTCGGAAGATATTGCCCGAATTTGCCATCCGCACCCAACCTATTCGGAAGCCGTTAAAGAGGCCGCACTTGGAGCCACAGGAAATCGCTACTTGCATTCTTGAGGTTTAAAGTGTTAAGAACGTAACCTTTATTTGAGTAACAGCGTTAAACTAGCCACAAAAAGGTAATTATGACGCTAAAAAGTAAAGGGTTAAAGGTGGTAGCATGGATTGCCGTGTCCTTGGTTTCCCTTTTTACACTTCTTACGCTTTTCATTTATGTTTTTCAAGATCGAATTTGCAACGCAGTGCTCCAGGAAGTGGGGAAAGAATTTCGAGAACCCGTTTATTTCAAATCTGCCGACGTTTCGTTTTGGACTACCTTCCCAAACATTTCCATAAACCTCAACGAGGTTCGTATTAACGATGCTTACCTGAATTCAAAAGGAAAGGGCCGCCTGCTTTCCGCAGAACGAATCCGTATGGTTTTCAACCCCTGGGATTTATGGAACGAAAACTATCACATCCGCGTGGTAGAATTAAAAAAAGGCGAACTGAATCTACGAACGAATCAAACGGGTGAAACCAATTATCATATTCTACACCCTTCCAACGATACTAGTAGCCAACCTCTTAACGTACAAATAAGCAGTTTCCGCACCCTGGATTTTGATGTTAATTACCTCGACAGCTCAACCAACCAACAAGTCAGAACTTCGCTAAAAGAAATGACGTTTTCAGGAAATATGAGCGCCGCGAAGTTTAAAATTGCTGCAAAAGGAGCCATTAAGCTGCGTCAAATCAAATCAGGACAAGTAGTTATGGTGAACAATAAAAATGTCAGGGTCGATATGTCTTTAGACGTAGATGCAGCCCAGGGAAGGGTACAGTTTCTAGCCTCACGTATTTATTTTGCCGAAATTCCTCTGAATCTTGGGGGAATTTATTCTCCGGATAGTCTAAATATCTCCTTAACCGCCAAAGGCCTCCCCTTGGCCGAGGTAATCAATAAACTTTCTATCGACGAGGCCCAAAAACAAATAGATGCTTACGAGGGAAATGGAACCGTGGATTTCTCGATGATCGTATCTTCGAATAAAAACCACCCGAAAACAGCCTTCGATGCTCGATTCAACGTAAAAAATGGGGAGTTGCGAGAGCCCGTAAAAAAAACACGAATAACCCATATTGCTTTGAATGGAAGTTACCTGAGTCAAGGCAATCCCTTGGAAGATGAATTGAAGTTTACCAACCTTAAGTTCACGAGTGTCGCAGGACCATTTCAGGGAAACCTAACCATAAAGAATTTTGTAAACCCAGAAATTAAAGGAAAGGCTAAAGGAGGGGTTGATCTTGGGGTGGTTAATAAACTATTTAGAAACACGGTTGTCGATCAAATTAACGGTACCGCAAAAATTAATGCAGAATTCGATTTGTCATGTAAACAAAGGGTTGAAGTGCATCGTGTCAACGGGGATTTAGAATTGATTCAAGTGCGTTTTAAGGCAAAAGAAGATCATCGAGTTTTTCAAAACATCCAAGGAAAGTTTATTTTACAAGGAAGCGAGGTTACGATGCAGAATGCTTCACTGGACCTTAATCAAAGCGACTTGAATCTGAGTGGCCGATTGGGAAACATTTATAATTACCTGTACCAACAAGGAAACCTTAGCGTAGATTGCGCTTTAAATAGTCGAAACATCCAGGTTGAAGATTTAGGGAGCACGAGCAAGCGCGAGAAAATGACCAATGTCGGCAAACAATTCGTTCTTCCTAAAAACATGGAGGGAACCGTTTCGCTTCGTGCCGGTAAAATTGGCTATGAAAACCATTCCTTCGAACAGTTTACAGGGATGCTTTCGATGAAAGATGGCGTATTGAATTTCCCTCATATTAGCCTTCGAAACGGGGCCGCAGACCTCCGCGGGAACTTAACGATCCAAGAGGACGCTCCGGAACACTTACTCATTCATGCACAGTTGGCTTCCCAAAACCTACATTTTGCCCCCATGTTTAAGGAATGGAATAATTTCGACCAATCGGTAATTACGGCCGATCAAATTGACGGATTAGCGCAGGCTGAGGTGGATTTCTTTGCCCCGTTTGACCTAATCGGGGGCATCGATTTAAACCAACTCAAAGTTCAGGCGCACATGAGCGTATTTAACGGTTCCTTGAAAAATGTGAAGGCCTTTGACGATATCGCCGCGAGTTTGGAAAGCAATGCCGGTAAATTGATTTTAGGCAAAAAAAACATTGCAAATTTTAAAACAAAACTGCAATCCATTGATTTTCAAACACTAGAAAACACTTTTTATATTGAGCACGGGGTTTTGACAATACCCAACATGCGAATCCAGTCGTCTGCCTTGGATTTAGAACTTTCAGGAACACATTCATTTAAACAGGAGATTGATTACCGATTTAAGTTTGGGCTTCGCGCATTATTAGGGGAGGATCGCGATGCTTCCTTTGGTACCGTGTTGGACGATGGAACGGGAGTAAAAATTCATTTAAGAATGTATGGTACGCTCGATAATCCCATCCTTGAATGGGATAAAGCAGCACGAAAAGCGGAACTTAAGGAAACCCTTGTTCAAGAAAAAGAAACCGTTAAATCCATGCTGAAATCCGAATTTGGCGTATTTAAAAAGGATACCACGGTGAAGGAGTTTCAAGAAGTAAAAACTCCGAAAGAAGTAGTAAAAATGAATATTAATCCAAAGAAAGAACAACCCAAAGAACAGGAAGCTAATTCACCCAATCCAAAAGAAAACAAACTTAAAGCAAAGCTCAACCAATGGAAAACGGAACAAAATCAAAGCAACGTTTCCGTGGTTGTTAAAAAAGGTTAGGTATCTTCGTTGAGTGAACCACACCGCCTTAGGCCGTTTTATACATCGTACTTCCTTTTCAACCAAAGCACGGTCCTTGGTTTTTTTCACCGAACAAGAGGGTCTTTCCCGCTTTTTGTTGTACCCTTCTAAGAAACAACCACCCCTTATCCCCTTGGCTTGTTACGACATGGAATACAAATCCAACGCCTCACTCAACACCATTCAACGGTTCACGCTGCTCTACCCGAAAGATGCTTGGTTCAGCGACCCACAACGATTGACCATTGCCTTTTTTTTCTGCGATGTAATACGTCAAACAAGCATAGCTCAAAACACTGAAGCCAATGCTTACCATGTGATTGCCGAAATCGAAGAACGATTAATGACGGATAAAAGCATTTTCCTACTACCGTTGGTTTGTTTGAGTCGGTGGATGGAGGTGCTTGGTTTTTTGCCCGAACCGGTTGAAAATGCCCGGTATTTTGATATATCCGAAGGCGTCTTTTTGGTCAATCACCCAAATAATACGCTCGGTGCAGAAGCATGGAATACGTTATTGCTTAACCAAGAAGTTGCCGATAAAAAGGCGCTGCGCGAAGCCTTCTATTTAATGATTCACTATTTGGAAATGCATATTCCAAATTTTAATGTTAATTCAACCCTTTCAATTATTCAACAAATCTTACTTTAGGTTGTTTTAATTATTTTTATCCCTACAAAATTAAAAAGCATGAAAAAAATTGCAATTGTTCTTTTGGCTTTCGCCGCGTTTTCATTTATGCTGCTTACCCAAGGATCTTGGACTTTGGACGCTGCACATTCTCGTTTAGGTTTTACAGCCGTGCACATGGGTATTTCCGATGCCAATGGCGCTTTTGACAAAGTTACGTGTACCGTTACCACCGCGAACGACAAGGATTTTTCAGAGGCCAGTTTTGATTTGGTTGCCGAGGCTAGCTCCTTGAATACAGGACTTGATGCCCGAGATAATCACCTTAAATCGGAGGATTTTTTTGCGGTATCTCAATATCCAACCATTCAATTTAAGTCCACCTCTTGTACTAAGTTGAAGGGTAAAAAATACCTCATTAAAGGGAACCTGTCCATGCATGGAATAACCAAAGAGGTGTCGCTTACCGCAACGCATAATGGAAATGCTAAAAATCGCGCGGGTTTGGATGTGGCCGGGTTCAAAATTACCGGCAAATTCAATCGCCTGGATTTTGGTATTGGAAAAGATATGCCTGTTGCCGTAGTATCTGACGAAATTACGCTCTCAGCCGACCTTGAGGTGATTAAGAATTAATGCATGAAAGGTTTTAATATATCCTTTCTTTCCCTCGTTTTTAGTTTTTTCAGCTGGTCTCAAGACGTTTCATCAACTTCAAACATCAAACACTTTGGATTCACGAAGGCGTCCTCGGTATTGTTAGAATCCACCGATTTTTCAGGGTCTTTTAAAACGGTTCAAGGCCGTGTTTCCTTGAACGATTCCCTGCGTGTAACGGGTTTTGATATGGTAATTGATGTCAATTCCTTAGCATTGTCCATGGAGGGAATGACAAAACATGCAAAATCTTCGGATTTTTTTGACGTGGTCAATTTTCCAACAATCACGTTCTTTGGGGGAACCGTTTACGCTGCAGATTCCCTATGGAAGGTGGATGGAAAAATGAAGGCCAAGGGGGTTGAATTGGATAAAACGATTCCGTTTATATGCCACCTTGTAAAAAAAGGGGAGATTAAAATAGAGGCAAAATTCACGATAAAACGAAGTGAATTTGGCATTGGGGAACCGGATGCGGTCAGTGATGAGGTCGTAATTCACACCACATTGTTCGCAAAGGAAAAGTAAAAAATTGGTAAGGCCGTTTTTATAGCTTAATTTAGCTAAATGAATCAAAAATTTAACGCACCCTTGTTTGTGAAAAGTCCCAATCAAGCTTTTTACAAAACACTGAACCAGCGCGTTACGGCATATTTTAACGAAAAGAACATCTCGCGACACGCCAATTTCGGAATGGTAACAAAAACACTGTTTATGATGGTGTTGTACTTTACTCCATTAGTTTTTTCGTTGTTTGTGACAAACCATTCAATCTTTGTCTTACTATGGATCTTGGCCGGTTTAGGAATGGCTGGGCTTGGTTTGTCCGTAATGCATGATGCCAACCACGGGGCCTATTCCAATAGCCAAAAAATCAATTATTTCGTCGGGGGAATCATGTGCTTTATTGGGGGCAATTCTACGAACTGGAAAATCCAGCACAACCTGTTGCACCATACGTTTACCAACATCGACGGTTACGATGAGGATATTGATGCCCCGGTTTCGCTGTTACGGTTCTCACCGTACACTGAATGGAAACCAATTCATAAATACCAACATTTATACGTTTGGTTTTTTTATTCTTTAATGACCATCATGTGGTTTCTTACGAAAGATTTCAAACAAGCAAAACGCTACCACCAAATGGACCTTCTTAAAACGCAAGGACTCACGTACAAGAAACATCTCTTGCGGATTATTGCGGGAAAGGTTTTTTATGCCATCGTGATTTTAGCCTTGCCGTTGTATTTTTCTCAAGTGGCATGGCCATGGGTAATTCTGTCTTTTGTGCTAATGCAAATGGTTGCAGGACTAATTCTTTCCCTTGTGTTTCAACCTGCACACGTGGTTCCGGATACTTCTTTCGCGCAACCCAGTGTTTCCGGTGATGTTGAGGCGGATTCTCGGGTGCATCAATTGTATACAACGGCCAATTTTTCAATGAAGTCTCGCTGGTTTACTTGGTTTGTTGGAGGCTTGAATTTTCAGGTTGAACATCACTTGTTTCCCAATATTTGCCATGTTCACTATAGAGCATTATCCAAAATTGTCAAGAAAACAGCGGAAGAATTTAATTTGCCCTACCATACCAATAAAACGTTTGTTTCCGCGCTTCGTGCACATACCAAAATGCTTAAAATGCTTGGACAAAAAGATTGTCCGGATTTCGTTCATGTCTAAATGACCTTAGATCAACTTCGACTAACCGCGTTGGGTTTTGATCACACCACAGAATCCTTTCCCTTCAATGAAACGACACTGGTGTTTAAAGTGGGAGGAAAAATGTTCTTGCTGGTGGATGTGGAGCAACCTCATAAAATAACCCTAAAGTCGTTTCCCGAAAAAGCGCTGGATTTAATCGAAACCAACGCATGGATTAGTCCTGGTTTCCACATGAACAAAACGCACTGGATTACCCTCGACACTTCCTCCGAAATAGCATCACCGCATAGGATTCACCAACTGGTGCAGGAATCCTACGCACTTGTATATGCAGGACTCACCAAAAAAGTACGACAAGCACTTGAGAATCGATAAATATCTTTGGGTGGTCCGATTGGCGAAAACACGGTCTTTGGCTACGGCATTAATTTCCAAAAATAAAGTGCTTTGCAACGATTTGCCCGTAAAGCCTTCCAAAGAAATTAAAGCCGGAGATATCCTGAAAATCCAAAAATCCAACGCTTGGTTTTCCTTTAATGTAATCGCATTGACCGACCGCCGAATTGGCGCCCCCTCCGTGGCCAACTACCTTCAAGATATAACCCCAGAAGAGGAACGGAATAAATGGTTCAAGTATCTTGAAGCGCAAAAAGCGTATCAACAATATGGAACCGGGAAGCCTACCAAAAAAGACCGCAGGGATTTATCTCAGTTCAAAGAGGGCGATGTATATTTTGATAGTGAGGAATGAATGGATATATTTGTTAATTATGCGAATATTTCCGTGGCTTTTTGTCCTTTTTATTTTAAGTATTACTGAAATCAACAGTTTCTTTTCCCAAGGATTTCAGGTGAATTTTCAGGGACAAAAACAACAAGGGGTGGGATGCGCAGGTTCCGCTTTGGTGCAAGACGCATCGACCTTGTTTTTTAATCCTGCAGGCGCAGGGTTTTCAAAAAAGTCCGAAGTGAACGCTGCCTGCACCCCGGTTTTTGGTAACATCATGTATGTTGATTCGTCCACCAATGAAGTTTATCGGTCCGAAAATCCCGTTGGAACCCCCCTAAATCTGTATGTGCTTCAAAAGCCCAAAAAACAACACCGACTGGCCTATGGACTCTCCATAACCACCCCGTTTGGAAGTACGGTACAATATTCCCCTAATTGGATAGGCAGGTTTACGCTTACTCGGCTTTCTATGAAGATATTTCACATTCAACCAACCCTTG
The DNA here is from genome assembly GCA_009925805.1 of Flavobacteriia bacterium. Taxonomy (GTDB): domain Bacteria; phylum Bacteroidota; class Bacteroidia; order Flavobacteriales_D; family Crocinitomicaceae; genus UBA952. The sequence goes on from RFQF01000060.1 coordinate 8,713, forward strand.
CCTATAAAATTACGGACAACCTAAGTTTAGGTGTTGGCTTCGTGGTTTGTCCCGGCAAAGTAAACCAGCCTCGGCTTGTCATATCGTTCGGGGGTTAAAATGGCCGTTAGAGATGGTCGCGTAGATTTTTTGGTTCCGCAAGGGTTAAGTGCCAGTTTTCCTAGTGGAGCACTTTCCGCATCCTTGTCCCTTCCTTCAGTTGCCACATTCGGCATAAATGTGCGGCCATCGGAAAAATTAAGTTTGGTTTTCGATGTAAACTACGTGGGCTGGAAAACATACGACACCTTGGCTTTTGATTACGCTCAAAACACTCCATCACTGCTCGACACCAAATCCGCAAGGAATTATCGAAACATTTTTGCTTTTCGCGGCGGCATTCAATATCTGGTGGTTAATAAAGCGTCTACTCCAATACTTTTGCTGCGTCTCGGCGGCGGATACGGTTTTTCTCCCGTTCAGAAGGGTTACGTAACGCCAGAAACTCCGGATGGAAACCGCGCCTATGTTACTGCAGGACTATCGTGGTCGTTCTTGCAAAACTGGAGTCTTGATGCTTCCTTTTATGCAACGCGAATTAAACGATCCGATACAAATCTTGAAACAAACTTAAGCGGAACCTTTACTACAATTGCTTTGGCTCCGGGGCTAGGAATTAATTATAGTTGGTAATGAAAAAAATCTTTTATCTAAAGTTATTATTAATCGGTTTCTTGGTGGCCTGTAAACCCAAAGAACCAACCCGCACACTTAGCGCAGGAAGCGCCGATTTTACCAGATTTGTATCCGTGGGTGATGGTCATACTGCGGGTTACATGGATGACGCGTTGTTCAGTTTTGGGCAAGAGAATTCCCTTGGAACTATTTTACAACGCCAACTGACCGTTGTTGGTGCGCAAGAACCTGTTCTTCCTTGGATGGGGATAAGCAATGTTGGAATTAATTGGAGCGGGCAGTCCAGATTCAAGTTAGGGTACAAAACCGATTGTCAAGGTAACACATCGCTTTCACCGGTGCGCATCAATGCAAGCGGCGAGCTCGAGGCATTAATAACTAGCGCCTACAATCCGTATGCAAAATTCACCAATTTCGGAGTGCCGGGCTTACGCACGATCGACCTTGCGTCTACCTTGTTAGGGGATCCAAACAATGTGAATTATAATCCTTTCTTTGGTAGAATTTCGCTGAATCAGCTGACTGCGCCAGGTTCGGGTTCCTGGTCCTCCTTTCAGGAAAACGTTTTCGATGGAGGCTTTCCTACGTTCTGTTCGATTTATATTGGTATCGAAGATGTGTTGCCTTTTGCAAAAAATGGGGCAGCCCTTCATCCAATGTCTCCCATTGCAGGCCCCCCGGGATTGGGGTTTGAACAGTCCTTAGGCCAATTTTGTGAGCAAATTTCCGCTCAAAATATAAAAGGCGTAATTGCCACAATTCCAGACCTCACTTCTTGGCCCTTTTTTACAACAATTCCCTACAATGGATTGAATTTAGATGACGAAAAAGCGGCTTCATTAAATCAAATTTATAATCCATTAGGATATTCTTTTAACGTTGGCGAGAATGCCTTTATGATTGAAGATCCGAACGCAGGAATGTTTGGTGTTCGTCCAGCCCAGCCAGGAGAGCGAATTTTGCTTTCTGTTCCTCTAGACTCGGTTAAATGCAATCAAATGGGGTCGGTTTTCCCTTTCAGAAACGAATTTGTCCTTACGCTGGCAGAAATCTCCGAAATTCAAACACGCATCAACGAGTTCAACGCCATAATCCGCGAAAAGGCCGCTACTTATGGATTTGCCTTGGTGGAAACGCAACCATTGTATGCTAAACTGCAGTCCGGGGTGGCGTTTAATGGCGTATTGCTCTCTACAAAATTTGTTTCCGGAGGCACCTTTTCCCTTGACGGGATTCATTTAAATCCGCGAGGAAATGCTTTGTTGGCGAATGAGTTCATTAAAGCAATTAACCAAAAATTCAATGCTAAAGTTCCATTAATCAATGTTTTGCAGTATAATTCGATATTATTTCCTTAATTTTATGTTATGAATAAAAAAATTACACCCATTGCAATATTTTGCTTTGTTCTTCCTTTATGGATGTTCTCCCAGCCTTGTCAAAACGGAAGATACGCATCAGAAATTTTTCCAAATCACACGCTGACAAGCAATATTACCTACGGATCAAACACATCGTTTTCAGGTGCTGCAACTGCGCTAAAGCTCGATTTTTATGAGCCTACAGGGGACAGCGAAATGAATCGCCCCTTAATTATTTGGATTCATGGAGGGAGTTTTTTAGGCGGTTCTAAAACCGATTCAGATATGACGGCCTTTTCACA
>RFQF01000007.1 GCA_009925805.1 Flavobacteriia bacterium
AAGCAGTTGGTCTTGGAGTTTTTCGGGAGGAACGCCTGCGACTTCCTCGACGCAGAATCCGTTGGTCACCTACAATACCCCCGGTTTATACAGCGTAACGTGCAGCGTAAAACCCTTACGGGAAGTCAACTCGGAAGCCAAGCGGTGGCAACCTCATGGAAACCGTCCTCCCAAGCAGATTGGGTGACCGTCCACATGACCAATGTGACAAGCACCTATTTCCAGCAGAATTTCAGGGCAAAATGGCGTTTTGAAGGCAATGGAGGAAACAATTTCTACTTAGACGACATCAATCTATACAGCGGTTCGCCTTCCAATACAATCGTTTTAGGTGCCGAAGCTTTGGCAGAAACCGTCAGTGGAATCCAGGTATTTCCAAACCCTGCTTCAGCAGAATTGAACCTTGAGTTTACCGCTTCAAAGGCCGAAAAAATGAACGTTGTACTGACCGATGCCAACGGAAAACAAGTACAATGGAATGAAATTCATTCCAATGCAGGAAAGAACCTCGTAATGCTTGATACACAATCCCTTGCCGCTGGAACCTATACCCTTATGCTTTCGGGCATTCAAGGGAAGATTACACGAAATTTCGTCAAACAGTAGTCAGGTATTTACGAAGCGTTTCAGTCAGACGCGCCCCCAATTTTTCAACTTGGTTAGCAGGGGTATCCTTCTTGAATGCATTCATGGTTGGATAATGATCCCTTATTTTTTCTAAGGATTTTGCCCCAACGCCCGGTATATTTTGAAATTCGGTAATGATAAAGGACGCGCTTCGTTGATTTCTGTGGTGGCTAATTCCGAAGCGGTGTGCTTCATTTCTTACATGTTGAAGCAACATGAGACCGGGATTAGAATGATCAAAAACTAACGGGTCGGATGTGCCGGGAAGGTATATCTCCTCCAAGCGCTTTGCCAAGCCAATAATTGGAATTTTTCCAGTAAGCTCTAACGCATCCAAAGCTTCTACGGCGGAGGAAAGCTGCCCTTTTCCACCATCGATAACGATGAGGTTAGGTAAGGGTTTTTCTTCTTTTAACAATCGTTGGTATCTGCGGGTAACAATTTCACGCATGCTGGCAAAATCATCCGGACCTTCGACCGTTTTCACATTGAAATGCCGGTAATCTTTACTGCTAGGACGCCCCGATTTGAAAACAACGCATGCAGCCACTGGAAAGGCCCCTTGGATGTTCGAGTTATCAAAGCATTCGATATGTATGGGGGCTTCCTTCAGGGACAACATGAATTGCAGGTTCGACATGCGTGCTTCAAAGTCGATGAGGTTGGTTTTTGCCGGAAGGAATTCTACAAAGTGTAAGTTCTTCATGGAAAACTCAAGTACTTTTACTTTGTCGCCTCTTAGAGGAGTATGAAATCGATACCCTTCGATGCTACTATTTATAGGGACGTTGGTTAAAATGGTTGTTTCATCGCTGTTGAAACGGAGTTTTAATTCATGCCATAGCACCATCGTTAATTCTTCCAGGGCTTCATCTTGTGGCAAAACTATTTTATCCGAGATGCTCAAATCAATCCGCCCTTCGCGAACCCAACAATAATTGTAGTAAAGCTTTTCCCCCACCAATTTACAGGTTAATACATCACAATGCATGGTGAGGTCGTTGACCATGGCGGATTTTGAATGAAAGGCATTTAAGGTTTCTATTTTCGATTTTAATGCATGGGCTTTTTCAAATTCCAAAGCTTGTGCGGCAGCGTCCATTTCTTTTCGAAATTGTTGGATTAAAGAGTAGGTTTTCCCTTTAAGCAAATACCGTATTTCTGCTATGTTCTTCTGGTAAGAGGCCATGAGCGAAAAGTTGATACAAGGACCCTCGCATCGTTTTAGATGGTATTCCAAGCATACCGAAAATCGTTGGCTTGCGATGTTGCGTTCGGTTAAATCTAAGGCACAGGTTCTAATGGGATATAATTCATGAATCAGGGTTAATAGGTTTTTATGCACATTGCCTTTTGGGAATGGGCCGTAATATTCTGCTTGCCCATTATTTCGGTTTCTTGTGCTATAAATCCTTGGAAAGGGTTCTTTGGTGAGGCAAATCCAGGGATAGGTTTTGTCGTCTTTTAGTAAGATATTATATCGAGGTTTATTTTCCTTGATCAAATTGTTTTCCAATAACAAGGCATCAAGTTCAGAGTCCACGAGCAAGGTTTCAATGAATGATATTTGTTTTACGAGAACCTTGGTTTTGTTATCGGGATGTTGTTTATGAAAGTAGCTGGCGATTCGTTTTTTGAGATTTTTGGCTTTTCCAACATACAATAAGGAACCGCTGGAATTATAGTATTTGTACACGCCCGGTTCTTCGGGAATTTTGGAAAGAAAACCTTCTTCATTACACGGGATTTGCATTACTACGAAAATACAAAATCAGTTGCACTCGCCTTTTACATTGCACAAAAAAAGGCCGCACAAGGCGGCCTTTAAATTATTTCGATAATGCCTAGTTTTTCACAAGGGTTTTCGTGATAACACCCATGGGAGTGTTGATTTTAACATGATACATCCCTTGAGCTATAGCCCCAAGCGATAGCTCGGATTTTTGATTGAATACTCCTGCGATGCTGATAACTTCTTTACCGAACAAATCATATACTTTGATGGAACGTGCTTCCAATGCTCCAAAATCTAGGGTAATCATATCGTTGGCAGGATTTGGATAGATATTTACTAATTCTGGAGAAAGTTCACTGATTCCTGAAGCAGCCGTTATGTTTACCTTGTAATCTTCGGTTTCTCCATAAACGGCGGTTCCGCATGGATCAATTGCTCCTGAACCTGAATAGGAAATTCGGGTTCGTAAATGCACCAATCCTGTTGTGGCAGTCATTGGCACCGTAAAATTAAACACATTGCTCCAACCCTGTGCTACTAAAACATAACCCACCTGTTCCCCTGCATCCGCAAAATCGTTGTCGTTGTTGTAATCAATCCACACGGCAACTTCATCGTTCGTATAGGCGGTATTGTTCGCTTGTCCAATTATTCCGGGAACAACAGTCGCGCTGTAGGCGGTTCCTTTGGATAAGGTGGTGGTAATGTTGGTGTAATCCGCATACCCACCAGCCGAACAAGCATTCGAATTATTGTTGATGGTATTTAACAGGAAACCTTTTATGTACTCGTCGCATGTATCTGAGGCCGCCGCACACGGGCCTGTATTTTGAACAACGGTAATGTAATTGGTTTTTATTTCGGAATCGCTACCTTGAGCGTTCGAGGCAAGCAAGGTTACCGTGTATTGACCTACGGTATTGAACGTTACTACCGGATTCTGTGAAGCAGCACTTGTGCCCCCCGTGTAAGCCCAACCGCTTCCGGAAATTGTCCAGCTCCATGAGGTAGGTACGCCCGTGGTCAAATCAGTAAATGCAACATTGTTTCCGACATTCACCGTTGTAGGAACGCCAACGAAATTAGCTACTGGAACGGCTGGCATTGCGCATGGATCTGAGGATCCGTTTTGCGTTAATGCACCTGTATTCGCAGGATCAAGGAAAGGCTTTAATCGGCGATTGTTTGCAGCACCATTCGAAGTCCAATGATAGGCTACTTTTCCATACGAATCCGGGGAAGTCTGGGCGTTGCAATAAGAACCTCCCCCAGTTAAGGTACCAATAATACGTCCAGCAGAATTATTGAATAGCGGCGATCCTGAGGACCCCCCTTCCGTTACACCGTAACCGTTAGCGTTGGAGCTCCAAACGATTCGCCAATGTGTGTTAGGGGTTGATCCGCCCCAAGTAGTTGATACGGTGCTCCCGTTGAACGTAGATATTTTTTTAATATCACCGGCAGGGTGGTGAATTCCGGTCCCCCCGGTAGTCACGGTATTGTTCGCGTCCCAGCCATTCCAATACGCGTTAAAGTTCGCTGATTTGAGCGTGTTGACAGTAGTGGCCTGATTCGCAGCAGTTCCCATTTGAAGCAAAAGAAAGTCAGAACCGGTGGTCCCTCCGCCATCACCTGCATCGGCCAATTTAATACACCCCGTAATAAAATTATTGGCAAGGGTTCCTACACTCGCTGGATTGTTGCAATTCGGAGACTCGTAGCGAAAATAAAACTTCCACTGATTGAAGTCGGCTGTTGAGCAGTTGACACCACAATGCAAGGCCGTCAAAAACAAGGGTTTGCAGTCATTGGCTAGGTTGTTTACCAACGATCCTGAACACCACCCCGCTTGGGCACCTTCCACCACGTAAACACGGGCTACGCCTCGTTTTTCCTCCTGCCAATTATCCCCTACCGGACTGCAGTTCACGTTCACTTCACAAACATCAGATTCGTTGATTTTAGCATTCGTGGGCTTGATGATGGAACGATATCCGTACATGATTCGATCGATGAATAATTCGGAGGGGGTGGTGTTTTTAGGTTCGGTAAGTTTCAACACCATTTCGTCTCCCGCACAAAGCGCTGCATTGTACATGAAATGAGATTGTACCTCAGCTGAAGTGATCACCGGGTGCAATAATACTCCTCCGTTATTTCGTATTTCTAGCGTTGTTCCGCCGTAAATCTTGAAGGTTTGAAACAAAAAGCTTAGAGCTTCTGCTCCGGCAGATTTAACCCGCAAACACCACTGATGATCCCCGTTTGCTAGGGTTGTCCATATGCCGCTGTTTTGGGGCGATAAATTGACGGTTCGTGCTACTCCGTTTCGATATAATAGACCTAAATCGTCCCGGGTTTTGTCCTCTTGGAGCAGTTGCTCCACATTGGGAGAAGGGACAACAAGGGTTGGGATATCCTTACCAAATACGGTTCGGTTCAAGATTTCTACCTGTCCGAACATAGGCAGTGCAAAGAGCGCCGCAAGAATAAAAGCAAACGTAGATTTTTTCATGAGGAGGGTTTTATATAATTTCACCCCAAATATACCTTTTTTGTAAATAAAGTATGGCAAAAATAGCGTTAGTAGAAGATGATTTTGTGCTTCGCGATTTTATTCAGTTAAACTTGTCGCTGGAGGGCTATGAGGTGGTGTGCTACGATAACGGTGCTTTGGCTTTGCAATCCATCGATCGACTAACAAAACAGGATTTAATCATTTTAGACAATATGCTTCCTGGGGTAACAGGTATCGATATTTGCAGAGAAATACGAAAAACATCGGAAGTTCCCATTCTATTTCTTTCCGCGAAATCGGACACACCCGATCGCATAGAAGGATTACGGGTTGGCGCCAACGATTATTTGGCTAAACCGTTTGATTTAGAAGAGCTTTTACTGCGCATTCAAACCTTGCTTCCCAAAATCCATGCACTGCATCGTATCGGTGAAATGTGGGTGGATTTGGAGAACCTGAGGGCAATGAACGCAGCAAAAGACGTTGTATACAATTTTTCTAGAAAGGAAATAAGCCTGTTAAAATTATTTCTTCAAAACGATGATAAAGTGCTTTCTCGGGAGGAAATTTTGGATAAAGTTTGGGGTGAAGATGTTTATCCCACCTCAAGAACTATCGATAACTTTGTGCTAACTTTTCGACGTGTTTTTGAAAAAGATCAAAAGGCACCTGCGTTCTTTCATGCGATACGAGGGGTAGGATATAAATTCAGTAATAAAGGATAGCATTATGTTTACAGGCATTGTGGAACACCAGGTACTACTCCAACAGATAACTAAGGAACAGTCCAATGTGCATTTTCGTTTTTTTACCGAATGGACCCAGGAGTTCCGTATCGACCAAAGCATCAGCCATAACGGTTGTTGTTTAACCGTGGTTGCAATCGATTTAGCGTCTTCCACCTATACGGTAACTGCCATTCAAGAAACCCTTGAAAAAACGACCTTGGGCACTTGGAAAATAGGGGATTATATCAATATTGAACGCAGTATGCGTCCCAACGACAGACTCGATGGCCACATGGTTCAAGGGCATGTGGATACCCGAGGAGTTTGCACTCAGGTAGAAGACCTGAATGGAAGCTGGAAGTTTCATTTTTCTTACGAAGCTGACGCATTAACCGTAGAAAAAGGATCCATAGCTGTGAATGGCGTAAGTCTTACTGTGGTAGATTCAGCACCCGGTTCGTTTAGTGTATGTATCATTCCCTATACGTTTGACAATACCCATTTCAAAACGCTACAAGCAGGGGATTTAGTGAATTTAGAATTTGATGTCGTGGGGAAATACGTGGCAAAATACCTGAGGCACTATGGAAATTAAAGCGGCACAACAGCTGGTGGACCAATGGATTCATGAAAAAGGGGTGAGGTATTTCGATCCTTTGACCAATTTGGCCATGCTGACGGAAGAAGTGGGTGAAGTAGCACGGATTATTGCCCGACGTTACGGCGAACAGAGTGAAAAAGAATCCGACAAGGGAAAAGATCTTGGAGATGAATTAGCCGATGTGCTTTTCGTGCTCCTTTGCATTGCTAATCAAACGGGTATTGATATGGAAACGGCGCTTCAAACCAACCTCGATAAAAAAAATAAGCGCGATGCCAACCGGCATTTGAACAATCCGAAACTTCGCTAATACTCCTAACCGCGTTTCATCCGAGGGTGCGCGTGCTGGTAGATCTGATGGAGCTGCGCAAAAGAATTGTGGGTATACACCTGGGTGGCGGCCAATGACGCATGACCTAAGAGCGCCTTTAATGTTTCAAGTCCCGCGCCGTTGTTTAGCATGTGGGTGGCAAAGGTGTGGCGCAATACGTGCGGACTTCGTTTGTCGAGGTGTGTTAGCGAACCCAATATCGTATGAATTTTACGGTAAACGAATAAAGAATACAGGGGCTTACCGTTGTTTAATATCAATAAACGGGTTGTTTTCGCCCTAGGTGCCCGCAAAATTAAATAGGCTTGAATTTTCGCATTCAATTCAGGCGCTATCGGGATTAAACGCTCTTTATTGCGCTTTCCCAGAACTTTTAAGTGGTTGCTTTGCACATCATGGATGCTAAGCCCAATTAGCTCGCTGAGACGCATTCCGGTTTGATAGAGCAATTCTACAAGAAGTTCGTCGCGTGTTCCTTCAAAATCATCGTTAAACATTGGCGCTAATCGCGGCGCAGCCAATTCTTGTTCTCGGGCAAAGGAAGGAAGGCGTTTTTCGATTTTTGGTCCCCGTAAACGGCTCAAGGGATTGTGTTCCGCTTTTCCTTCTTTAATGAGCCATTTATACAAAGTTCGAAGGGCAGCCATTTTACGGTTCACACTTTTATTGTTATAGCCTTCCTCGAGCAGTGTTACCATCCAACCGCGAATGAATACCGGTTTTAGGGCATTAAATTCGGAGAGATTGCTAAGGCCAGCAAAACGGATAAAGTGTTCTAAATCATGCGTGTATGCCGTCAGGGTATGTTCGGAGCAACGTTTTTCGAAGCGCAGGTATTCGTAGAAAGGTTCAAGCATAAAAAAAGGGGCTTAGCCCCTTAACGATATCTTGCGAACAAGGTTACCCTTGCTGGATTTGTACTTTTTGCTTGTAGGCTGCACGGATTATTTCCTGACGACGCGCCACGGAAGGCTTTTCGAATTCTTTACGATCGCGCAATTGTTTCATGACGTTCGTTTTTTCGAATTTCTTCTTGTACTTTTTCAACGCTTTCTCAATGTTCTCGCCTTCTTTAATCGGAATAATCAACATACCATTTTTTCTTTTGGAGTGCGAAGATACAAAGATCCTCAAAGACTACAAAATAATTATCGAACTAAATCGCGGGAAATGACAAGTTTTTGAATTTCAGAGGTGCCTTCTCCGATGGTAAGAAGTTTGGAATCCCGCAGGAATTTCTCCGCAGGATACTCGCGGGTGTACCCATAGCCTCCCATAATTTGCACCGCTTCGTTACCGCATTTTACCGCTACTTCTGAAGCAAAATATTTCGCATAGGCTCCTTCTCGGGTAACGCTGAGTTTGTTATTTTTACGATAGGCCGCTTGAAAGGTGAGCAATTCCGAGGCTTCGATTTCCGTGGCCATATCGGCCAATTTGAAGGCAATTGCCTGAAAACCGGCGATCGGCTGACCGAACTGTTCGCGTTCTTTGGCGTATTTAACCGAAGCTTCGAAGGCGCCTCGGGCGATACCACAACTGAGCGCCGCAATGGAAATTCGCCCTCCGTCTAAGACCTGCATCGCTTGACGAAAGCCTTGACCTATTTCGCCCAAAACGTTTTCCTGAGGAACACGCACGTTATCAAAGATGAGTTCAGCTGTTTCGCTGGCCCTAACCCCAAACTTGTCTTTGATTTTTACGGCTGAAAATCCAGGCATTCCTTTTTCGATTATGAAAGCCGTGATACCATTGCTGTCCAACAATTCTCCAGTACGCACTAACACCACGGCAAGATCCCCAGACAAACCGTGGGTAATCCAATTTTTGGCACCGTTGATCACCCAGTCGTTGCCGTCTTTTACGGCGGTGGTTTTCATGCGCATGGCATCAGAACCGGTATTGGGTTCTGTTAATCCCCATGCCCCAATGAATTCTCCGCTTGCTAACTTGGGCAAAAACCGCCGTTTCTGCTCTTCATTTCCATGATAATAAATGTGTCCGGTACAAAGGGAATTGTGCGCAGCAACGCTCAACCCAACGCCACCGCAAACTTTTCCGAGTTCTATGAGTGCGGTTACATATTCAAAATAACCGAACCCGGATCCGCCGTAAGATTCGGGAATGAAAATACCGAGTAAGCCCATTTCCCCCATACGCTTCATAGTCTCCACGGGGAAAATCTCGTCTTTATCCCAAGCCATCATGTGGGGACGAACTTCTTTTTCCGCAAAATCTCGCACCATTTGGGCGATCATTGCTTGATTTTCATTTTTATCAAAATTCATGGTTAAAGCGAATGGTTATTAATATTGGATTAAACTATTGATAGGAACTTGGTAAGATTCAAGGTTGTTTTTTCCGGGGAGTGAAGACAATTCTACAAGAAAATCAAACCCCGCCACGATGCCCTGGCATTTGGATATGAGCTCTGCCGCCGCCGCCGCAGAACCTCCTGTAGCCAACAAATCGTCGTGGATTAGAATTCGGTCACCTGCAGTAAGGGCATCCTGATGCATCTCAATAACGGAAGAACCATATTCCAAGTGGTATGCGTGCGAAATTTTGTCGTAAGGTAATTTTCCTTGCTTACGGATCATGATAAAGGGCACACCAAGCGCCATGGCTAAGGGAAAACCAAAAAGAAAACCCCGGCTTTCAATTCCAGCAACTCCTTGCAAGTCAGCATCTTCATATCGGATTTTGAGATGTTCAATTATTTCCTGGCAGATGAGCGGATTCAAGAGAAGCGTGGAAATGTCTTTAAAAACAATGCCTTTTTTTGGAAAGTCGTTAACATCGCGAATGCATTGTTTTACTTTTTCGGTAAGTTCCATACTACAAAGATACGTATGGAAGTATTTTATCAAAGGTTTCAGGGTTAATTAAATGTGAATCCAGCAACTCTTCAAGACTTCGATATCCGCCGAGTTGTTTTCGCATCTTAACAATGGAGTTTGCTTGAGCCCAATCGAGGTAGGGGTGTTTGGCTAATTCTTCTTTACTGGCTCGATTGATCGAAATTTTACGAATTTTGGGCTGACTAAAATCGAGGTGCTTGCAAAGAATCGTATAAATTTCTTCGTTCATTTTATAAACCTCCAACAATTGCTCCTTCGAGTGAAATCCTCCTAATGCTTGTTCATGTTTCATGACCATTTTGGCATAAAAAGGCCCAATACCGGGCAATGATACCAATTTTGTACTATCGATTTCATCCATCGAAATACGCACAATTGCTACTTGTTTTTCTGGAAATTTTGGCTTTTCATGAGGGGGGTACTTAGGTACTACTTCATAATAAGTAGAATCTTTTATGAGTTCGTAGAGTTCCTTGGGGATGATGAAAATCTTGAGTAAATCATCCTTTGATTTTAACGGAAAACGGCAAAATTTCAACACTGCCGAAGCTTGTTTTCGGGATAAACCTAAATACATCCATTCTTCAAGGGAATATCGGTTTGGATTAAAACGGGCCGGAGGTACTCGGTAGGTTTTACGGTGTTTCTTGGTGTTCGAATGTAGGGTGACGTGGCGCTCGAATTCCTTAATTTCTTTCATTTTTTCTTGCCGAATTGCTATGGTGGTAGGAGGAACAAGCGTTTTCGCGATTCGAGGAAGGTACACAATGAACAGCATCATTAGGGCCCAAAGGGCCATGCCAATCCGACTTTTGTTGGTGGTTTTGGGAAATTTCACGGCCCAATTAACGGAGCAAATGTTCCGTTATTGCCTGCGAATTGTGAACCAATAAATGGGCACCCCAAGGAACACAATGAAGAGCCCACTGAGCGTGTTAAGGGGACTGTGGCACACAAGAATCACGCAAATGCAAAGGGTAATTAAAAGATAGAGTAAGGGTAAAACAGGATACCCAAAGGCTAAATAGGGTCGGTGTGTTTTGGGTTCTTTTTTCCGGAGTATAAAAATTCCCGAAATGGTTAAAATATAAAAGAGCAAACTCGCGAAGGTACTGTAGGTTAACAAGTCCTCGTACTTACCTGAGAGGCAGAGAACGCTGGCCCATAAGCACTGAATCCATAAGGATACCTCCGGTATGCCTTCACGGTTTAGTTTTCCTGCCTGCTTTAAAAACAATCCATCTTTCGACATGGCATGGTAAAGGCGCGAACCCGCTAAGATAAGCCCGTTATTGCACCCAAAGGTCGAAATCATGATTAACCCTGCCATAATTAAGGCACCGGGCTCTCCGAAGATAACTTGAGCTGCCGCTGCCCCCACACGGTTGCTTGGGGCATGCATGATAGCGGCGTTCGGGAGCAACATTAAGTAGGCCAGATTGGCTAAAATGTAAAGGATAGTTACCACCAGTGTCCCCAAAAATAAACTTCGAGGGATATTCTTTTGAGGATTTTGTATTTCCCCAGCAATGAACGTAACGTTGTTCCAAGCATCTGCCGAAAACAAGGAATTAATAATGGTAGCGCCTAATGCGCCAAAAAGTGCCCAGCCAACGAGAGGAGAAACATGTATGTTTCCCGACGGGGAAGAGGTTGTCTTGTAGGCATCCCAAGCGTGTACCATGTTCGCAGTAAAAATCTCGGTTTGTGTGCCAATATACAATCCGAGGAAAATGAGGGCGAATAGCGCGAGCAGTTTCGCAGAGGTAAAAACAAATTGAATCATTTTTCCGTTGCGCAATCCTTTTGAATTAGCATAGGTAAGCAAAACGATGGTGGCTATGGCAACAAGTTGGCCCCAGGAAACTTTTAGAAAACCGACATGGATGATGTCCAAATTCAGCGAGGGAATAAAAACTGCAGTGTACTTGGCAAATGCTACGGCAACGGCGGCAATTACGCCCGTTTGAATTACGGTAAAAACGGTCCAACCGTACAAAAAAGAAGGCAATCGTCCATAAGCCCGTTGAATGTATACGTACTGCCCACCGGCATTGGGCATCATTCCTGCCAATTCCCCATAACTCAAGGCGGCCAATACGGTAATCAATCCTGTTATTCCCCACAATACGAGCATCCAAGCCGGAGAGCCAATGTCGTTGAGCATGATTGACGAAACAATAAAAATCCCGGAACCAATCATGGAACCTGCCACCAAAAGGGTAGCATCAAGCAATCCCAACGATTTTTTAGGGGTATCGCCCATGGGCTGAATTGGAGTTTTAGAGGCTATTTATGCAAATGAGAATTCTTGCGACTGTAGGCAAAATAAATGATCAACCCGAGGGCCATCCATGCACCCGCCACTTTGAGCGTTTGAATATCTAAGGAGACAATCATTGCAGTACATACTAAAATACCAAGGATAGGAACTAAAGGAACCAAGGGCGTTTTGAATGGCCGAACAAACTCTGGGTTTTTTGCTCTCATTATCCAAACCCCGGCGCTCACTAAAATAAAGGCGAAGAGGGTGCCAAAGGAAGTAAGGTCTCCCGCCACGCTTCCCGGCACAAAGGCAGCAAATAATCCCACGAATAAAAACAATATCCAGTTGGCTTTGTAAGGAGTTTTAAACTTAGGATGCAATTCGCCAAAAGCTTTGGGTAATAACCCATCGTTACTCATGGAGTAAAAAACGCGACTTTGCCCCATTAACATTACCAAGATTACACTTGAAAAGCCCGCCAAAATAGCAATGTTTACTCCGGTAGCCAACCATTCGTATCCTTTCATATAGGTACTAATGGTATAAGTTACGGAAGCTTCTTTTCCAAGCGCAGGATCGCCGAAATCAGCCCAAGGCGCTACCCCGGTAAGTACATGTCCAAAAAGAATATACAAAATGGTACACACGACCAATGAACCTAAAATTCCAATGGGCATATCCCGTTTTGGGTTTTTCGCCTCTTGAGCAGCAGTTGATACAGCATCAAACCCAATGAATGCGAAGAAAACAATTCCTGCGCCCCCCAGTACACCACCCCAGCCCCAGTCAAAAAACCCTTCGTGGCCTTTGATTCCCTCCGGAATTAAATACGGCGAATAATGCGCCGGGTTGATAAATTGCCAACCTATGGCAATAAATACCAATACTATCGCTACTTTGAGAAATACAATGATCGCATTAACAAACGCAGATTCTTTCGTTCCTCGAATGAGAAGTGCGGTTAGCATAAATAATATCAACAGCGCCGGAGCATTAATGATACCTGAGGCGCTTTGAACGGATTCGCTCAGCATGGGCAACTTATTTAACTGCGCAGTGGAAAGCACCAATTTTCCATGGTGAACGGATTTGGCTAAATCAGGAAACAACGCAGTAGCCTTTTGCATGGCATCTCCTGTAAGGTATTTTATACTTTCGAAGGGAGAGTGGCACCATTCATAAGGAATAGCGCCGCCGAAGAGGTTGTTGAGGTATTCACTCCAAGCGATTGAAACGGTAGCTGCACCCAACGCATATTCCATAACTAAGGCCCAACCAATTATCCATGCTACCAATTCACCCATGGTGACAAAAGAGTAGGCATAGGCACTCCCAGAAATTGGAATCATAGCGGCGAATTCTGCATAACATAGTCCTGCGAATGCGCATCCAATGGCTGCTACAACAAACGACAAGGTGACTCCGTTTCCTGACGCTTCCGCGGCAGCGGCTGCAGTTCTCACAAATAACCCAGCTCCGATTATTGCACCAACACCTAGCGCAACCAATTGGAATGCCCCAAGGGAACGTTTTAGTGATTTTTCTCCACCTTCCGCTTCAGCGAGCATTGCCGTTAAATCTTTTTTTCTCCAAATAGACATTCTAGTAATTTTATAGGAAGACAAATATATTATTTTAACCTGGATATTACCGGTTTATCATGGTATTCTACAAGAAATCAAGGGTTTGTTCGATGGTATGAGGGCAATACCCGAGTTCTGTTTTTGCCTTACCTAAATTAAAACCGGTTTTTGGAGGGCGCGCGGCGGCTTGGTTTAGGGTAATTGAATCTATTGGTTTAATGAGGTTTTCTGATACCCCTAAAAATTTCGCAACTCGAACTCCAATTTCATAAATGGAAAGCGTTTCTGGTCCCGACAAATGGAATATTCCCGTGGCTTGAAGCATTACGATGGATAGGCAGCCTTGGGCTAAGTCCTCGGCCCAAGTTGGCGCCCTAAAATGATCCGTGATGAGCGAAACTTCTTTTCCTTGGGAAAGTTCCTGAATTAACCATGAAAAGATATTGGATTTGTTAATCGCATGCCCTTTACCGTAAACAATAATGGTGCGTGCAATGGCCCAATGGGTATAGCTTGAGTTCAACATGGCTTGTTCAGCTAACCACTTCGATGTTCCATAGACGCTTAAGGGGTTCGGTGAGTCGGTTTCCGAATAATTTCCGAGAATGCCGTCGAAAACGAAGTCCGTAGATAGCAAGGTAAAATGAATCCTGTGTTTTTCGGCTAATTCGAATAATTGCACGCTAGCTATGTGGTTAATTTCGTGGCACAAGCTAGGATTCTGTTCACAGGCATCAACATGGGTCATCGCCGCTGTGTGAATGATGTGGGAGAAGGACTCTTCCTCGAGTAGCCACTTAACGCGTTCAAAATCGGTGATATCTAAGGTGCGATAGAAGGAATCAGGACATTCGGGATTTCTGTTGGGCCCGCTTGAAACGGCCATAAATTCAAGACCTCTAGCCAAGCATTCAAGCACTAACTTTTGTCCTAATAATCCATTTGAACCGGTAATTAAAAGCCTTAAAGTTCCCATACGGATTTCTTTGGTTGCGATTTACGTTGAAAATAATGTTGATGCTCTAATATCCAAGCCATAATTAGGTACAAAACCACCGGCGAACCTAAGCCAATGAACGAAAAGTAAATAAATCCTAACCGAACTTTGTAGGGATGGATTCCTAATTTTCTCGCTAACCATAGGCAAACGCCGTAAGATTGAAGCTCGAAGAAGAAAATAGTTTTTTGCAATAATCGCCTCACGTTGTCAGCATATGTTGGCCCATTTCACATGTCAAACAAGCCTTGTTACTGCAAAGTTCTTTATAAATTTCCATTATCGCTTGGCTTTCAAAGGCATTTTTTGGATTATTTCCAGTGGCCTTGAATTTACGCAGTACGGTGTTAGTTTCAGCGGGTAAGGATTGACTATATGCCTGCAACTCTTGGTTGTTTTGTGCATTCCATAGTAAGGGAACGAAACCGTTAAGCAGCAGTTGATGAATTTCAAAAAAAGTCATTCCTGAGTTTTGGAGGTGAGTCCAAAGCTGAAGCAATTTTTCATGGGAATATGTTGGTTCCTCGGTTGGGGTAAGCAGATCTCTGGCACGAACAACGCTTGCATGATAATGCTGTAGTTTTCGTTGACGGGAACTGAGCGTTAATGGAGGTAAAACACTGCTTTTATGGAGGATATATTGGGCGAGTAAAACGAATGCTGGACGTTCCTTTCTTTTGCGTTGGATGCGTTTTTCCCAAAAGGACATGATGGTATCCGCAGAAAAATGGCGTTTAAAATGGGAGCAGGGAAGCACTGAAGCTGTTGGGTCCTTTAAAATGGTTAGCCATTGAACAACGGTAGCATCCACGATGAGGGTAGGTATTTCTTTTCCATGGTGGATTACGGGACGATCATTGGTAACAACTACGTGCAAAATAACATTGCTGTATTTCGCATCGAGATGGTGTTTGTGCTTATACCAATCCGATGAATTCCCATGAATTTCAACCGAACCGTGCCAGAGTATGCCATCCATTTCAATCGAGGCATTTAAAAAGTCTGGACCGGGATGATGTAAATTCCAAGTTCCTAAGGAGTGAATAGCAAGATGTTTTACCCCAGAGGCTTTTCCCTGAATAAGCCCTTTTTGCCAAGCCCACTGTAATACCTTTTCACGCACTACTAAAGATACAAAAAAAGCCGGGTTTACCCGGCTTTTAGATAAAAATTAGTTTTCGCTTATCGCGGAAGTGGATCCGTATATTTGAAATAATTAGGATCGGGAGTGCATGGAGCATTGTAGTCAAAAATTTTAGGTAAATCCGTTCCTGGCTGCATGACAATTTTAACCGTGGTTCGGCGGTTTAATTGATGCAATGCTTCAAACTTCACCTTATCTGCTTTGAATTGGTTGATGTAATCCTCGTTTAGTACTTGTTCTACTCCTTTATCATCGATGTACTTAGCGGGTTCACTTTCTCCTTTACCGAAAGGAATAACGCGACAAGCATTTTTAGGATCGACCCCAACCAAGTAATTGTACACGGCTTTAGCACGGTTTTCGGAAAGTGCTTGGTTGTGTATTTCGGTATCACGTGCATCGGTGTGCGAGTATAATTCAATGATAATATCGGGGTTGTCTTTGAGTAAATTCACCAAAAACTGAAGCGAATCGTTCGATTTAATCGTATTATCGTTAATGAAGGTCCACTTGTCTAATGCGTAGCGAATTTCAGGAGTACGAAGTTCAATGGGTATTAATTGGATTTCTACCACAAAACTTTTAGATTGTTCCAACACCCCTATCCCATCTGGACCTTTTGTTGTAATAGTTGCGGGTTTGACCATGGGAAAATACCGGGCTTTTGCTGCCTTGATTTCGTAATCAAATCCTCCGTTAATGTATCGTGGATGAGACTTGTCGCTTTTTCGGTCTGCCCATTTATCCGTAAAACCTTGTTTTGTTCCTTTTTTTCCGTCGTTCGTTAATCCTTCCCAAGATTGGCCACCTTTCTCCATAACCGTTACTTTAGCCCCTTCGATTTTTTTACCTTTATTTCCCATCTCATAAACCATTACTTGCAAGTCGTAGTTAACGGGAGGCGTAGTGAATGAATAAATGTCTGGAGAATAAGTGCGGTTCTTTGGGTTAGATCGCTCTGAGGTAAAGTACCCACTTTTCAAGTCTTTACGAATCGTTAAAGCATAGTCATTCGCGGGTGAATTTATGGGTTTATACATGTTTTCAGGTTTTCCCCAAGTTTTATCAGGGGAAGATTTTGACCCCTGAATTATCGATTTGAAAATATCCAAACCACCAATTCCGGGATGTCCATCGCTTGCAAAAAAGAACAAACTGTCATCTGATGATAAGGAAGGGAAAAGTTCATTGCCAGCAGTGTTGATGGTAGGCCCCATGTTGTAAACCGTGGTTGTGTCCCACATTTTAGACTTCTTGTCGAATTTAATATACCAAAGGTCTTTTCCCCCTTGTCCACCGGGCATGTTTGAAGCGAAAATCAACATCATTCCGTCGGCAGTAATGCAAGGATGGCCCACTGAAACCTCTTCCGCGCTTTTAAACGTTGTATCTTGTGCCATTTTCTGAATTTGTTTTTTAATCGCTTCTTTCAAGTTAATTTCATGCACATTTTCCCATTCATCGCCGTTTTTGTCGGCCATCCAAAGTTCACAGCCTAAATTTTTCTTTGGTTGAGACGGACAGCGCGTAAAATACAAGGTTTTACCTTTTTTATCCATAATGGCCGTGCCTTCGTTGTCCTTGGTGTTGATAATGTTGTTGTTATCGACGCTTTTAGCGCTCACAAAATCTCCTTTTGCATCAAAATCTGCTACCCATATGTCCATGAATTTTTCACCGGTAATTGGGTCTCTTTGGGGATTAATCACTCCTTCGCGTTGGGTGCCGAAATAAATTTGAGCTTCTTTCTTTTCAGAGATAAAAGGAGCCATGTCAAATTCCTTGGCATTCAATTTATCTTCAGCCTTCACGTCATATTTAGATTCTTTATCATGCACATCGGCTTGCTCAGAGCAGGTACTAATTAAACCTTCGATGTTGATAGTAGATTCTTTACCTCGCTTATTTTTATAGTTGGTATAGCTTTCTTTTGCTTTTTTTAATTCACCATTCATCCGTAGCATTTCACCATGGTAATAGTACACCTTGGGTTCAACATCGTAGTACTTTAACTCGATGCTCGAACCGTACCATTGAGCGGCCTTATCGTATTGTTCCATTTTTCGGTAACAGTCCGCGAGTTTATAGGCCATAGAACCTTTTTCTGTAATCGATTTACCTTTGTTGGTCATCTTATTGTAGGCGGCTTCCAACTTGGGCATGGCTTCAAAATACTTACCTGATTCATACAGCTTGAGCGCTTCTGCAATATATTTTGGTTGGTTGGTTTGTGCAAAAGCCAAGGAACAAAAAGTAACTAAAGCGGCAAGGGTAAAAAGTTGCTTCATACAATAGATTTAATTAAAACTTGCAATCTCGAGCAAAAATAGGAAAACAATCATTAATTTCCAAAAGACGTATTACCCCAAAATGTCAAAACGTCATTAAATTCGTTTGGCAAATCGGATTCAAAGAGCATTTTTTCCGAAGTAAAAGGGTGAACGAACCCCAAAGTTTTCGCATGTAAAGCTTGGCCTGGCAATAGGGATAATGCGCTTTCAATTCTTTTTTTTTGAACTCCCGATAAGGTGTTTTTTAATACTTTATTTCCACCATATTCTGGGTCGTTAAAGAGGGGATGACCTATCGACTGCATGTGAACACGAATTTGGTGGGTACGCCCTGTTTCCAATTGACATTCAACCAAGGTTACCAAGCCATAATTTATAAGGGGTTTATAATGCGTCACCGCCGGTTTTCCTTCTTCCTCCGAGGTGAAAACGGTCATTATTTTACGGTTTTTTAGGGATCGGCCCATCGGTTTGCGTACGGTTCCCGATTCCCGGATATCTCCCCAAACTAAGGCGTAATAAATTCGTTGGGTGCTCTTTTCAAAGAATTGTTTTGCGAGATGAGTCAAAGCATCCTCCGTTTTCGCAACCACCAGCAAACCGGAGGTGTTCTTGTCAATACGATGCACCAACCCAGGTCTTCCATAAAAATTGTTCGGCAGGGAAGGTAATTGTTCAAAATGAAATACCAAGCCGTTCACCAACGTTCCTGAATAGTTTCCATACCCCGGATGAACCACCAAGCCACTCGGTTTATTAACCACCAAAAGGTGATCGTCTTCGTAAATGATGCATAACCCCAAATCTTGAGGAATTAATTTCAGCTCCCGAAGGGGGTAAGGCATAACGATCGAAATTTCATCGAAAGGCTTTATGCGATAATTCGGTTTGACCGCCTTTTTATTCACCAGAATATTTCCATTCCTGGCAGCCACTTGTATTCGATTTCGGGACGTTTTAGGAAGACGATCCAATAAATACTTATCGATGCGCAACATGTGTTGTCCTGGATCTACATGGAATCGATGGTGCTCAAATAAATCCTCTTCCCCATCGTCGGGAACGAGATCCACCTCATTCACTTCGAAGAAATTTTAGGGGAGCATGGGAATGTACCTTCGAGCGAATGAAATAATATCCCGGGGATAATTCGGTACACGGAAGGATCGCATCATCTATTTCGAGCGCAATTTTTCCAGTGACAGAATAAATAACATACCCTGCTTCGTCGGAAAAAGGGCTAACAATGAGCGCATCGTTCGCGGAAGGATTGGGAAATACGGTATAGGAGCTAAGAGGCTTCAAGGCTGGCTCCGAAAGAACGGCATCTAAGGCGGTAGAAAAAATGGGGCGAAGCATCGGAGAACCCGTAAAGAGTGGGTTTTGCCAACTTCCCCCAAAGTTGACGCTGTAGAAAATTTCATTCGAGTGGTCAATGTTTCGATCCAGACCTAAATTATAGCGAACGGCATCTACTTGTTTCCAACCCACAAAAAAGGAGGAATTCACCGGGACTTTTTGCCCGCCTGAAAAATAGTAGGGGTTAAAATTGTTTAACCCTTGATTGTAAGTCGGTTGGCGCGGCGAAAAAACGTCGTCTTGGTAAAGAATATCGCCTGGAATTCCATTGTTGTCCTCCCATACGGTTAAATAGAACAATTTATTCGACACATCTACTACCGAAGGAACGAAATGCAGGTAAACCCCTAATAAAGAATCCGCCTCGTAAGCGTTGAAATGGACCGCCAACATGGACTGCGTTCCGGTGGGACCAAAAGCGGCTTCCGCAGAACCGTCATCGTAGCTGTAATAATTGTAAAATCCTTGCGTGAAACTAGCCGTATCGTTGGATACTAAGTTGGGAAACTGGGCCGAAACGGTTGTTTTAACCGTAAAGGTTTGATAATCCCCCGCTAACGATTTATTGAACTCATAGCCTGTGGATAAGTCATGAAAGGATGTGTAATAGGTGCTTGGATTGTAATTAATATTTCCTTCAGCAAGCAAAAATCCGGGAAGACTGAAAGTTCCTTGAAACGCTCCATTTTGACGGATTTCAATCTGCCCATTTTGATAATTTTCCGCAGCGTTACTACCGTTGTAAACCATCACTTGAAGGCCGTTTTCCATCACATTTCCTAGGGTGTTTCGGTAATGATCCCACGGAACAGACGTATACTTTTCCAGAAGCGAAGCAACGGGGTAACACAGGGCAAAATCTTTAAAGAGCGTGTCATTATGCGATGAAAACGCCCTTAGATGCACATAGTCGATGTGAAAGTGATCTAAAGAGCCACTAAGACCTCCATAATTTTTAAACCGGAATCGAAATCCATTGGTTATAAACGCAGCTTGAGTAAGTGGAATATGAACCGCTCGAAAGGCATGAACGGCAGTTCCACCGACGCCCCAGATATGAAACCATTGGTCAAGTCCTGAAGCATAAAACTCTAAAACCAAGGAATCCCCGGCTTCTGGAATATCCCCCAATCCCTCGGGTTGATACAGAAAACTCAGATAGAGGGAATCCGATGCAGAAAAACCGGTTAAGTCGATGGGCTTTGTTGTAAGCCGATCTCCGTAGTTGGTTACCGAAGTGCCGAATTGATAAGGATAGCCATTTTGATCCAAACCATCCAACGTGGCTACTCCCAGCGACCTGGGATTTAATCCGTAACGGTCGTTTCTCAGGGCCATTCGGTCGGCCCAAAGCTTGGAAGTATCTGAAATAGTTTGAAAAAAAACCTTGGCGGAATCTTGAAAATAAATGGGATTCACGATCCAAACTGTATCGCTAACATCTGGAATTCCCACGGTGTCGTAGATGAAATATGGGGGGTAGGCTGTAATGGGTGAAGTAATCGGTGGATAAACGGTTAAATTGTTTTCAAGCAATGCAATCGATGGAAAATGGACGTCGGTAAAGGTTCCTGTCGCAATGTCATAAGTTCTTCGAAAGGTCACTTGATTGGTGTATTGAATTCCATTGGACAAAGGAAGGTTATTCGATGGGTTTATTAAGCGATAATATTGCTGAAAGTTTATTCCCGGGGCATTATAATTTCCCTGAAACACCTGAAATTTATTCGTTGAAAAATCATCGAAAAAGGGAAGGTTCAACGTATCACTGGAAAAAATAAACGTGCTATCGATGGATTGAGATTTGATCGTTTGGACAGGTTTCTTCAGGCCCATTATGGGGTCGAGCCCAAACGAAGTATTTTCTACCGAAAGTTCGTTTTGACCATAGATTTGTCCAAAAAAGGCAATCATCGCTATAACGTAAATTCGGTTTATCATTGATTTTCGTTTTCAATATACCCGTTGAAATCCTTCTTTAAGTGAATGGTAAACGGAGTGGATTTAGGAACGGTTTGCCCTTCAACAAACTCTGGACTTTGAATAATTACCTTGGAGGCTAAGGTGTCTTCAGAGGTAAGACAATCGGAACAAAGAAATGCAACAGGAACTCCCAAGGTGTCCAAGATTGATTTCGCATCGGAATACTGCATTCCGAAGAGGTTTGGAATAGCCACGGGTTCTCCTTGATCGTTCTCCCCAACAATCAACGTTATGGTAGATCCAACAGGAATCATTTTGCCTTTCATGATAGACCGCCCTTTGAATAAAACATCGAGCACGGATCCATTGGCCTCATTGGTGGGCTTGTAACGAATAGAAATCAAAAATCCACGCTGTTTCAAGCTTCTTTCAGCAAAACGTATTTGACGGTTTATCAGGTCGGGCATTTCGCGAAGCTCGCTGCTTTTACTCACTTGGAGGGAAATAGTTCTTCCTGATTTCACAAACAGCAACGAACGAGATGTGGCCCCTGGACTTTGACTTACAATGGTTCCTGGGACTTTGCTGGGATCATAAACCGAATCTATTATTTGGTACTCGAGGCCTAAATCTTCCAGAAGTAATTTTCCTTGCTCCGAACTTTTCCCGATTAAATTTGGAACCTCGATGCGCTCTCCGTGGTGCGTAGAAATCCTCAAGTAGATCATCATTACAAAAACTATGACCAGATAAAACAAGACTACAAGTCCTACCTGCTTCAGAAAATAGCGTGAAACTACAAAAGCCTTAATTTGTGCAAAAAGGATCTTCATTATATCAAAGATACATATTAAAAATTAGGACTGAAGGGCTGATTTTCAAAGAAGTTTTCGATATGCTGTACCGCATCTTCCACCGTATCAACCACCGCAAATAACGCGAGGTCTTCGGGCGAAATATTGTGTTCCTTGTGCAACATGATCTCGTTGATCCAATCTAACAATCCTTTCCAGTAATCGCTTCCAAACAAAACTACGGGCCTTCGTCGGATTTTCTTCGTTTGAATCAAGGTCATTGCTTCGAAAAATTCATCCAAGGTGCCAAATCCTCCAGGCATAATGATAAAAGCTTGGGAGTATTTTACGAATACCACCTTTCGCACGAAGAAATAATCAAAGGACAAATTATGCTGAGGATCAATATACGGATTATGGTTTTGTTCAAAAGGCAGTTCAATATTCAGCCCAACAGATGCCCCTTTTCCTTGCTGAGCTCCTTTGTTGGCTGCCTCCATAATGCCAGGACCCCCACCGCTGATGATGCCATAGCCCTTAAGCGCCAGCAGTTCAGCAAGCGCCACACTTTCCCGGTAATAGGGGTTATCTTCCCGGGTTCGAGCGGAGCCGAAGATCGTAACGCAAGGACCGATCTTGGCCATACGGTCGTACGCGTCGACAAATTCCGACATAATTTTGAATATAGACCAACTATCGTTGCTTTTTATATCGTTCCAATCCTTGCGATTTTCCATGGTTTTTTTTACAAAAGTATTATTTGCTCATGAATACCTCGCGCTTATTTTGTTAATTCCTAAATTCGAAGCATGCGTTTCCTTATAGTAGGTGTTATTTTTTTCGGATTTCAAAGTAAGGGCTTCGCGCACGACACCTTGAAAATACGTAAATTCAGTACCCATGCCGCCCTGATTAGCTCGGGTGGAGGGTCGTTAATTGCCCTTCAAAGTGTTTGGTATAAACCCTATCAAACCGTCGGTTTTCATTGGTTTAACGATGGGTCCAATTGGATGCAAATGGACAAATTTGGTCACGGTTTTACGGCGTATTCCATGAGTAAATCAATTAATAGCGCGCACCGGTGGGCCTCAGGAAAACAGCAAGTTTGGGTGGGACCAACCTACGCTTTTACTTATCTAAATCATGGACGGATACAGTTCGGGATGGGGTTTTTCGATCCCTGATGTCTTGGCGAATTCTTTGGGGGCAAGTTTTTTTATGGTCCAGGAAGCCCTTTGGAAGCGCCAAGTGATTCAACCAAAGTTCTCTTTTTGTAAAAGCCCTTATGCCGCATTGCGTCCCAACATTCTAGGCTCCAGCTTTCCACAGCAACTGCTAAAAGATTACAACGGTCAAACCTATTGGTTTTCTATTCCGCTGCGCTCGTTGGTAAAACTGCCCAACTACTTGGATTTTGTTTGTGTTAGCTTAGGCTATGGATGCGATGCTAAATTGGTGGGAGATCAGGATGCTTGGCAAGGTTTTGTAGCTCGCCGGCAATATTATTTTTAACGTATATACCCCTGTACTTAAGTTACTGAGGTCGAATTGTTGACCATTTTTGGCATTAATCACTTGGAAAATTAATTTGCCCTGTGCATCATAGAGGTAGGCCAATGCACCATCCGCTGCAGGTAGCTCCAAGAACACGAATTCGCTGGTAGGATTCGGGTACAAGGCAATTCCAGCCACTGTGGGCACGAAGAGGCCTACTTTATTTACAATGACACAATTGGAAGTGTCGGAACATCCAGCGGCATTGGTTACAATCACTGCGTAGCTGCCATTGGCAGAGGCAACTAAGGTATCGTTCGTTGCTCCAGCAACAGGCTCTTGGGTTGCACAATTAATCCATTGATAATCCATTCCTGCAGGTACAGCAACTAAAGTAACTGGATTCGCAGAAACTATGCTTGCATTGGGGTTCGGATGAACAGTTACATTGACCGTATCATGACCTAAACAACCGTTGCTACCCGTTCCTGTGACGGAGTAGGTACTGGTGGTCGTCGGAATAAAGGGTATATTATTGAATACCCCGTTGGACCAAGTATAAGAAACGCCACCCGTCGCGTACAATACAATGCTCTCTCCATAACAAACGGTTTGGTCATCGCCCGCATGGATGAGGGGAGTTGGAAGCCCGTTTATTGTTACTTGATCTGTTTTAATACATCCATTGGCACCTGTGGCGGTTGCGGTATAAGTTGTCTGCCCACTTTGTGCAGGGAAAGCAACCCCATTCAATACATTGTTGCTCCAAGTAACTGGAGCGTTGGAGGTGGCGTTTAAGGTAACATTATTTCCACTACAAAGCGTAATATCTGGTCCGGCGTTCAAACTTGGAGCCGTTAGCACACTGACCGTTGTATTGACCACTGAATTACCACATTGATTAAACGCAGTATAGGAAAAAGACACTGAAACGGGATCATTGGAGGAAGGTGTGTAGGTTACACTGGCATTGGATAGGTTGGGTGAAAAGGCTCCTGAACCGTTCGAGGTTGACCATACCCCACCATAGGCGTTGGCGCTGACTGCCGACAAGTTCAAAGATCCTAATTGACAGACGGTGTTACCTCCATTAATGGTCACGGTTGGAACCGTATTCACGGTTAAGGTAAATTGAGCAGTAGCAACACACCCGTTCAAATCCACACCAACTACGGTGAAAATGCCGGAATTGCTGGCAACCATTGGGGTTCCATTGGGAACACCGTTGCTCCAGGTATAGGTAGAAGCACCTGTAGCTGCTAACATTACGGAAGCACCTGCACACACCGTTTGATTATTTCCTGCATTGACTGTAGGAAGAGCGTTCACCGTTACTAATACTTGATCCGAATTCACGCAACCATGGATGTCTGTCCCTGTTACTGTGTAAGTGGTCGTTGTCGTTGGATTAAACGACACCCCGTTGGTAATTCCATTACTCCACGTATAAGTGCTCGCTCCAGATCCCGTCAATGTCACAGGATTACCACTACAAACAGCTACATTGGGACCTGCATCGACATTGGGAAGAGCATATTCCACAACCGTCTGTTGGGCGCTGCTCACACAACCTTGATTATCGGTTACCACTACCGTGTACACGCCCGCTGGCAGGTTGGTAAGATTTTGTTGCGTAGCATTATTGGACCATTGGTAGCTGTAAGGGTTCGTTCCACCAGTAGCGGAAAGGTTGATGGATCCACCGGCACTGTTGAAACAACCGGTGGCAACCTGCGCGGTAGTCAACGTAAGCGGAGCATTAGGTTGAGTGATGGTTACGTTGGTATTCGCCGTACAACCGTTAGCATCGGTCACGGTTACTGCGTAGTTTCCAGCGACCAGAGAAGCCGGGTCTTCGGCAGTAGTGTTGTTGGACCAAGCATACG